>CAZZYB010000066.1:9262-12406 GCA_964658125.1 uncultured Acetobacteraceae bacterium
GCAGAGCATGTCGAGGGACAACTGATCCCGGGCGGTGAGCCGCTCACCACACCGGTCCCCGTCCCAGCCTCCGAAACCGTCAGAGCGAACTGGCTCCCGTTGCCAACGTTCAAACTGATTGAAGTAGTGGCGCTATTGCCGCTCCCATCGGTAGCGATCGCAGTCAGTGTGCGCGGACTCAGACTTCCGGAAACCTTGCTGAACGTCGCCGTATAGAGGTTGCCGCCCGCAGGCTGAGCGATTACGATTTCGGCCGGCCCCACAACCCCATCGCCGTCCGCGTCGAAGGTCGCCTTCACCCTCGCAACGGACGAGTTATCCGTCGCCTGGATGGTCACCGTGAGCGGACCGTTTGTACCTGCCTGCGAATTCGCGGCAGGCGAAGTGATAGCGACGACCGGCTTCACAAGATCAATCGGTCCATTCTGGTTCACATAGTCCTGCATGTTCAGTTCGGGAGTCTGCTGAGCCTCTTCGCTGAACGCACCGTAACCCATGCCCAGGCTATTGCCGATATGAAGGAATACCTGCGCGAATTGATGGTTCACATTAGAAAAATCGTCGAACACCTGGTCCCCCGGCCCTGAATAGCCTTGGACCTGGCTCGGCGGATTGCACGCCAGCTGATACGTGTAGCTCATCAAACTGTGAAAGTTGGGATTATAGGCATTCTGATCCACACCACCGTGAGAGAACCCCAGCGTATGACCCATCTCATGAGCCAGTGTCCGCCACTGTATGCACTCGTTCGCCAGAGACAGGTCAGCGTCCACGGGCTCATCGCCCAGCGCCATCATAAAGTCGTTACCGGGCAGGCTGTTATTGTCCGGATCAGGATAGAAGAACACTTCGGAAGTTCCGCTGGAGCCTGAGATATAAGCAAATGTGCTCGAAGTATCGGGAATAGCTGTGTAGAAAGGGTTCACGAACATCCGTGTGCCGTTAAAACCCGTAATTTGAACTACCTGCCCCGACCCCGTGCCGGCGGTGATTTTTATGAAATTGCCACTCCTTACTCCTCCCGCGGGATAAGGATCGCCAACGTCAACGTAGTTCGCGCCGGCTCCGCTGATGGGATGGTTGGCGGGCGGAGAATCGACAAACTCAAAATGAGAAGCGAGAAAGGCGTATTTGAACGCCAGTTCGCGAGCGTCCTTGTCCTTCGATCCGAAGTTAGTGTCCTTCACGTCCTGGAATGCGCGTGTGGTGACGCCGGGAAGAATGAGTGAGCCCGGAACGCCGAAGTACAGCACATCGATCAGAGCGCTATTGTTGCCGGGCATTCCGATCTGCTTACCACCGTCCAGCGGCCCCGCTCCCGTCCGATACGAATAGGCTCCCCCATTGAAATCGATGCCAGACCCGCCATCGATGTGCATCGTAATCCCTGCTGGAATGTCCGCCGGCGCAAGGCCATCCCGGCGAACTCCGTACATCGTGCCTGATAGAGCCGGAGCGGTTGCCAGCATACTCGGAAGATCGCCCGCTCCTCCGCCCACCGCGGTGACCACACCTGCCGAGGGAGCGAAGTTATACCCCGGCTGGTCGCTGAGCCAATCCATCTGCACAAACAAATCTCGCTGACCTACGAATGCTCCCATCGCCGCCAGGCTAAGGTCGGGGGTGCCATCCTGATCCATGTCGATTCCATCGGTCTTCCAATGATCCAGCAGACCGTCCTGGCTGGAATCCAGATGGTTTGCCCGAAAAATCGCTTGCGTGCTTCCATTCAGGGTCGCCTGGAAGGCGATGCGGTGGTCTCCCCGCCGCATGGTGCGCACAGCGCCGGTTTCATCCTCGGCAGCATTCGCAACCTGCATGTTCACCGACAGAGCCGTGACGGTGTTGCCCCCGCCCAGCTGGTCTCCCACCTGCACCACAGGTATCGCGGTATACGGATGGAACACGAGCGCCTTGGGCGCGACAAGCTGGTTCTTCACATCCACTCGGATCGTCCAAAGTCCCGTATTCGCAGAAAAAAGCAGCGGGGTGTTCCTCGTCACCGGATTCGTCCGGCTCGCGTGACTTGGAGTGCCCATGAACGAAATCACGAAGGTGTCGTCCGCGATTCCGGCAGCCCCAAAATCAACGTTGGTAACAGCTATCCGGCTATTGGTTGGGTAAGAGGCAAAGTTGATGGCATTGTTATTGTCGTCGTAGCCCAGCTCCGCGGAATTTTTGCAGGTCTCTCCAGGGTCGCAGACGCCGTCATTGTTGCCCCCCGTACCCATGACTTCAACCATCAGCCCGGTCACGCGGATCAGTTGTCTTGCACTGCCGGTATTGATCGAGGCGAAAATACCCGCACCGGGCGGCAATTTAAGGTTGGCTGCGCCGGCGGCTGTGAGCGTTCCTTCGAAGACCACGATGTTGCCGTCATCCGAAATCCCGGGAGTCGTATCGATATACGAAAAGTCAGTCCCTGTAGCGATCGATACCTGCGATGCGAAACCGTTCCGAAAGAGAGTGATTTGATTCAGGTTAGTCGAACGATTCGCGGTGACAACAACCATGTCTCCGGCAGCGTCGATCGCCGGTTGCGGAGCATTAGAGTTAAAGCCAAAGGTGCTGGTCGCACCATTCGAGACTTCCACCAGCTCATGGGTCGTTACATTGACCACGGCGCCAAACACTCCTTCACCCTTGGCATTGATGCTCGGTGCTCCATTCACAGCGGTGTAAGGCTGACCGGTTCCCCCACGCGCTAGGTAAGTAAAACTATCCGTCTGGTTTGCGTCCCAGATACGAATATTCTGCGATGAGCCTTGAACACCGTCTTTTGCGATCACCTGGTTGTTCATGTTGATCTGCAGCTGTGGATCGAAGAAGTTTCGCCCCAAGTTCGCCTGGCTTGGATTGATGTTCCTCGGCTGAATCAGATGCCCATCTGAGACCCAGATCGTCTGCCCGGCGGCCGTTGTGCCGACAAATGCAACCAATCCGTTATCGTTGATTGAGGGTGGTCCCACGGCAGTAAATGTGCCGTTTTGGGTGTTCGCCACCGTGTAGTATTCGTAAAACTTGCCGGGAATGGCAGAGCTCTGCGCTCTCACCATAGGACCGGCGGCGAGCAAAACCATCGACGCACAGAAGAAAACCCGCAACATAAGGGAGACCTCAAAAATACAATTGTCAAATTTATGA
>CAZZYB010000067.1:0-6800 GCA_964658125.1 uncultured Acetobacteraceae bacterium
GGCCAGTCCACAGGCGTCATGCACGCCTGCGGCCACGACATTCACACCACGGTTCTCATCGGCACCGCGCGCGAAATGGCGGCGATGAAAAGCCAGTGGCACGGCACGCTGATGCTGATCGGCCAGCCCTCGGAGGAGACCATCGACGGCGCCAAAGCAATGATGGCGGACAACCTCTACCAGCGCTTCGGACGCCCCGACAAAATCATCGGCCTCCACGACATCAACACCATTGCCGCAGGCAAAGTGGGCATCCTCGCAGGCCCGGCCATGGCTAGCTCCACTTCGATCGACGTCGTCATCCACGGCATCGGCGGACACGGTGCACAGCCGCAGCTTGGCCGCGATCCAGTCACGCTCGCCGCGCTGTTCATCACCCAGATTCAAACCATCGTCAGCCGCGAAGAAGACCCGCAGGATCCCGCCGTAGTCACCGTCGGCGACATACACGGCGGCACCAAGCGCAACATCATCCCCGACGAAGTGAAGCTCGAACTGACCGTCCGCGCCTTCAGCGACAAGGCTCGCCAGATCATCATCACGGGCCTCCAGCAAATGGCCGCCGGCATCACCACATCGGCAGGTCTCCCGCCCGAAAAGGCAGCAACCGTAAAGGTTCTCAACGACGAATCAACCCCCGTACAGACAAACGACCCGGCCCTCACAGCCCAGGTCCGCGCGACGCTGATCAAGACCCTCGGCGAGTCAAATGTCGTCGACGCGAAAAGACTCATGGGCAGCGAAGACGTCGGCATCTTCGGCCTCGAAGACCGCTCAATTCCAGTCGTCTACTTCCGCCTCGGCGCCATGGACCCGGCAAAGCTCACAGCAGCAAACGCCGCAGGAAAAGAACTCCCAGGCATGCACACCAGCCGCTTCGAGCCACTCCCCGAGCCGACGATTCGAACCGGCGTAGAGGCGATGAGCGCTGTAGCGATCTCGCTGCTGCAATAGCGGTACGGATGTTGCCGTGGGTATCGCCACCTACCCACCCTGCGCCGGGTTGGGCAGCAGGGTGGGCAGCTCACGAAGTCCATCGACTAGTTTTCAGCGTACAGCTTAGCCTTAGCGACGGAGTATTCATCAAGGGCGGCGATGCGCTTTGCCGAATACTCGAAGAAGGCGTTCTCTTTCGGCGTTTCGATCTTCCGGCTGTCCTTGTTAATTCGTTTCGCCGCTTCCAGGCTGTCAATCCACTCACGTAGACTCTTGCGGCTGTCAGCCTGCCCGATGTTGACTATCGTCGGCGGCTGCTGCGGATCGACAAACAGCAGTTGCTGCCACTCGTCTTGCTGCGTATTGACCCATGAAATATAGCCACCCGGCAGAATCTCCCGCGGCGCTTTGATCGAGCCGGTGAAGCTGTAGCGCGTTCCCGGCGTGACCATCGCGTCATAGAAATGCGGCGTGATGAAGTCCGACACGGCGATCCCATTGATTGTGTACGCACAACTATTGTCCTCGCACGGATCGCAAGCTTCCACGAGGTACCCAAACTGGCCGACGCCATCTTTTATCTTTCCGTCGACGATCTCGATGGCGATTGAGGACTGGATGCGATTGCCGTACGGGTCAACGAGCATCTCCAGAATCTCGTGACTCGCATCAATGGTCCACGTCGGATCATTCCTCGAGGCAATCACCCTCGCAAAAGGCTGCTTATGCTTATCGGAATGGTAGCCGCCTTCATTTGGCGGAAGCTTTTTCACCAGTTGCACGGGCCACACGCCGGCAGGAATTTTCTTGTGATTCGGAAGGTACATCACGGTAGCTGTGATGGGCCAGAACTGGGCCAGGTCCCGGGTTACTTGAAGGTTGAATGCAACGGCAGCGGAGTGAACGAGCTCCGCATCGATCGTTCCGGTCGCGTCGACCAGGCCAATTTGAATGACTGACATTTTGGGACTCCTCTACATAAGCACGGTTAATGCAACACTGCTTCGAAGCGCTGGTTATGGAAGCGTAGCCAGCACAACTTCAAACTTTGCGGCAACGGCAGCGAATCCATCGCTGCCGCCAAATGGCCCGCCGCCGGTCGGATGAAGCTCGTTGCCCCACCATTCCCTATAGTCCTTAGGAGCGTTAGACAGCGTCCCCCGGAGGTCGATGTACGACACGTTCGCGAAGGCAGGTTCCGCGACGAGCTTCTTCAGCATTTCGTTGAACCGGTCGATCAGGACAACCATCATCTTTGTGGTGGCGGCGAGGTCGGTAAAGAGCTTCTCATCAAAACCGGGCTTTAACCACGGCCCGGGGAGTGGTCCCCAACCGCCCAGGAATCCGCGACCGTCCGGGACCGCGTAATCGTATCCGTGAACCAGGATAGGAAAAGTCCGGTTGAGATCCTTTTGGCATATTGCGTTGATGGAGGCAAACATCAGGCGATAGGCCGCTGCAATGCGGATATCGATTACCCCCGTCAGAATTTCCTGGTTCCAACCCCCGACGCTCAGGTCGATGTTGTTGATCAACATGCCGAATTCATCACCCGCGAGATCGTTTCCACCACCGGACACCAGGATGGCTTTCGGCATGGCGCCAACCGAGACGACTTTATCCATACAGCGCGCAAACTTATCCAACTGCCCAACGTGCGACACCATCGCTTCGATAGCATCACCCTTGTGGGCCGCCGATTCCACGTTATAGCCGTATCTGTCCTCCAGTTTTGTGAGGACATCGTGGATAGGATAGTCGAACCATGAGTCGCCCACAGCCAGCAGATAACCCGCGGTCTTCGCGCTCTTGATCGTGGCTGGTGGGGCCATCTGGGCGCCTATGGGAACCGCTCGGGAAAGTTCCGTCTTGATCGAGATCGGTCCAGGGTGGGCAGCGAGAGCGGCCGCCCTGGTTGCGCGTGCCTCCCGGCGGCGAGCCAGGATTTCGTCCGCATGCAACTCCGCGGCCTGCTCAATAGACGGCTTATCGTTGTTCTCTGGCGGCATCGTTCTTCTCCCGGCAACATAAATAGGGCGGTTCACAATGTAAAGCGGAGAGCGGAACCAGAAAGGGACACACGTTCAGAATTCAGGCTTCCTTCCAGGCTCTTGTCTGATACCGCTACAATCCCTGCGGGTTACTTTTCTTCCTATGCGCATCCTCATTCCCGGCGGTTCCGGACAAGTCGGCACGATCCTCGCTCGCCATCTCTACGCGGCGGGCCAGGAAGTCACAGTCCTCTCGCGTCATCCAGGCAAATGTCCAGAGCAATCCTGGCGGATGCTGGCCTGGGATGGCGAAACCGTCGGCCCCTGGGCTGCGGAAATCGACCGCTCGGACGCCGTCATCCACCTCTCCGGCCGCTCGGTCAACTGCCGCTACAACGCAAGGAACCGGCAGGAAATCTTCGACTCGCGGGTGAAGCCCACTTTGCTGCTCGGCAAGGTAATAGCGGCGTCCGCCACGCCGCCCAGGATTTGGATGAACGCAAGCACAAGCACCTTCTACCGCCACGCGCTCGACCGCGAGCAGGATGAATTCACCGGCGAGCGCGGCGACCTCCCCCACGCCCGCGGCATACACGAAGCAGCAAACCTACCCGAGACCTGGCCTTTCTCCATCGACGTAGCAGAGCAGTGGGAGCAGGCGCTCGCAACCACACCCACACCACGCACCCGCAAAATCCGCCTTCGCTCCTCGATGACCATGAGCCCCGACCAAGGCGGTGTCTTCTCCGTTTTCTCCAAGCTCGCGCGACTGGGCCTCGCGGGCACACAAGGCCCTGGGACGCAGTACGTATCGTGGATACACGACCTCGACTACTGCCGCATTACGGACCTTCTCCTCGCACACCCGGAGATCGCCGCCGAAACCAACGGCGCCGTCAACCTCACCTCCCCCAACCCCATACCCAATCGCGAATTCATGCGCATCCTTCGCGAAGCCTGGGGCAAGAAAATCGGCCTTCCTTCAGCCCGCTGGATGCTCGAAATCGGGACCTTCTTCATGCGCACCGAAAGCGAGCTGGTGCTCAAAAGCCGCCGAGCCGTACCCGCGCTCCTGCTCAAACACGGCTTCGAATTTCAGTTTCCCAAATGGGAAGATGCCGCGAAAGACCTCGTCGCCCGCTCCAGGGCCTGCCCCGACCAGCCCGGAACCACGGCTATCTAAAACGCCGGTAGCGCACGGTTCCTTCTTCGTCCCCATTCCCCACAAACCGCATCCCGCACCGTTCCATCACTTTGATCGACTCAGGCAGCCGCGGAAAAGTCTGCGCACTCACCGATCGTATGCCATCGCGCGTCAGCAGCCACTCTACAAGCGCCGAGGATGCCTCTGTCCCATACCCTCGCCGCTGAAACTCCGGCAGGGTAGAGTACCCAATTTCAACATCGCCGTCCGGCTTCACAAATCCACCAACACACCCAATCAGTGTCCGCCCGCGCCCACGCGCATCCGGTAAAAGCACGTAGCGATTCCATCCAGTCGTCTCGGCATTCGCCGCGATCTGCGCCAGGATAAAGTCAAGCACATGCGGCTCCCAATGTTCCGGAGGCCACTGCGCCGTGACCTTCGCCCGCAGCATCGACCCGATGGATCCGTCGGCCATCTTCTCCGCCGTCAGCATCGACGGCGTAATCGCAGGCATCTCCAGCCGTGCGGTCTTGATGTCCGGTATACCGCGCCGCCAGAAAGCCCAGTTCACTTAGCCTTCTCCGCCTCACGCGTCCGCTGCTCGGCCAGGCTATTATCCCGCTGCTGCTTCTCCGCAATCTGCTCAAGCTGACGCCGCCAGTCAAGGTCCTCAACAAAGCCCCGCGACGCCCGCCACTCCTCCTGCACCTTCACAAACAGTTCCAGAAAAACCCGCGTCCCCAGCAGCGATTCAATGTCCTTGCGCGCGGTCGTCCCAATCTTCTTCAGCATCGATCCCTGGTTGCCAATCAGGATCGCCTTCTGCCCCTCGCGCTCGCAAATGATCGCCGCCGCGATTTTCGTGACAGGCAAACGTCCATCGCGCAGCTTCTTCAGCGACGCCGGCTCTTCATACCGCTCAATCTGAATAGCAGTCGCATAAGGCACCTCTTCCCCCGTCAGCATAAGAATCTTCTCGCGGATCAGCTCAGCGACAAGGAACCGCTCAGGCTGATCGGTCAGCTGGTCCTTCGGAAAATAACGCTGGCCTTCAGGCATCAGGTGCGCACACTTATCCAGCAGCAGCTCCAGGCCCTCTTTCTTCTTCGCGGAAATCGGAATCACATCAGCAAACGTATGCAGCGAAGTCCAGTGCGCGATCAGCGGCAGCAGCGCGCTCTTGGGCAGCGCATCGATCTTGTTCAGCACGAGAATCACAGGGCAATCAAGATTCTTCACCAACTGCAGCGCAAAGTCGTCCTCAGCTTTCGAAAGCGCACGCTTGTGCTGACCCAGCGTGCGCACCTTCCGCGCTTCGCCCTCCTCACCGGCGCGAGGCTTCTCTTCGACGGGCAGCCGATGCGTCACGTCCACGATAAAAAGCACCGCATCGCGAGCTTCAAGCGCGTCGTGAACTTCCTGCATCATCCGCTTGTCCAGTTGCGTCTCCGGCTTATGAACCCCCGGCGTATCGACCAGCACAATCTGCGCCATCGGACGCCCTTCGTCACCCTTAGCTTTCTTCCGCAGCGGAAGTTCAAGCACTCCCTGAATCCGCGTGCGCGTAGTCTGCGGCTTATGCGTAACAATTGCGAGCTTCTGTCCCAGCAGCGCGTTCAACAGCGTCGACTTGCCCGCATTCGGGCGCCCGACAATCGAGATAAATCCAGAACGTAATGCCATCTCTCTATGATTACACCGTTCTCGGCTGCATAGTCTTGGGGGACTTAGTCTGCCTTCGGCGGCGCTGCCTCTTCATGCTTCAAATCTTCCGGCTCGACGGGCTTCAGTTGGTTGACTTCAAATTTGCCTTGCCCAGGAGTCACTTCAAAGACCTCCCCACGGCCCCCATGGAATAAACCTGCAGTAGAGATACCAAGCCGGACATAATAGGTTTCTCCGGGCTTGAAATCGATGATGACCCCACTCCCAGGCAAATTTGAAGTAATAGTATGTTCGCCGCTTGGTACCGTCATGGAGGCGAACCGTCCGTTCCGCATCCGAACCATCTGTTTCTTGTCACAAAAGATGCTCGGCTTCAATAACGCACCGTATGCGAGACGGAGGCGGTAAAAGTAGATTGTCGCAGTCTCGGTCGGCGCTGAGGCGGGCTTCATCGGCGGGGAGCTGTTCTGTGCAACGGCGCAAAAGGGCGCGAGCATAGACCATAGGGCAAAGCTTTTTAGGAGGGAGCGCATCAGCGAAGTTTAGGCGACGAGCCGTAAAGGCGCAATGTCCCTTTTCTGCAATGCCCAGCCCTGGGAAAAAGGCAGCTTTGAGCACTAGGTGCTTAGCTTTCTCGAGCTCGCGGGAATCTGCGCTGGCTGCCGACGGCATCCCTCGATGCGGCGGCCTCTACCGCGCAAATCATCTAGCGGCGACTAGTTCCGAAACAAGCGCAAGAGTCGCGTTCTCGTCGGCAATCCGCTTGTCATGCTCCCAGTCCTCAAGCGAATAGTTCAAAGGAACACCGTTGTCGCTAAGGAAACCGTGAACTTCCAGGCGCGTTTCAAAACCAAGCAGACGGCGAACGCCACTTTCGGAGAGTTGACGGTTGCGGTACCCCTCCATCGCGAGGGCTTCAATAGCAAGCCGTGCGGGGTCCTTGCCGGCGGCCATCAGCTCGGCGGCAAACGCATCCGGGATTTCGAGGGTCACCTGCATGTTCCAACGATAGCACTTGGCCTTACTACTCCGGCTCGCTCGAACTAGCGAGCAGCCCACCC
>CAZZYB010000067.1:6810-12328 GCA_964658125.1 uncultured Acetobacteraceae bacterium
GAAAGCCCCACCCGCACCCGCTCAACCAACCGATCCGTCGACGCCACCACCTCAAGCCGCAGCGGCCCATCCTCGACCACTTCGCCCGGCAGCGGAATGTGCCCCGCAATCTCGCTCACCAAACCCCCAACCGTCGTCGCTTCATAATCCGTAAGCATCTGCGGAAGCGTCTGGTCGGAACCCTCCGTAGCGGCATCGTCATCGAACGCGTGATCTTGTTCCGCCTCCGCGCGCGTCTGCATCTGCGCCCCAAAAAGCTCCCGCAAGCGGCTCACTTCAAAGCTGCCCGAGACCAGGTAAGTCCCATCATCCTCAGCCACCGGCGAGTCGTCGCCCTCAGGCTCATCGTGCTCGTCCTCGATGTTCCCGACGATCGCCTCAATCAAATCCTCGATCGTTACAAGCCCGGCCACTCCGCCATACTCATCGATCACGATCCGCATATGCTGCTTCTCGCGCTGCATCTCGCGAAGCAACTCGTTAACCTTTTTCGTCTCCGGAACGAAGGCCGCCGGCCGTTGAATCTTCGACACGCGCTGCTTACCCGCATCCGAGTCACGAACCCCCAGCAGGTCGCGCGCAAACGCAATCCCCGTAATCGTGTCGAGCGTGCCCGAGAACACAGGCACACGCGAAAAGCTGTGACTGTTCACCTCCGCCGTGAACTCCTCCAGAGACATCGTGTCAGCCACAGAGAACATCTCGGGCCGCGGCGTCATCACTTCGCGAACAACCTTGTCGCCAAACTCCACCACGCTGCGCACCAGTTCGCGGTCGCTCTCTTCGAAGATGCCTTCCTCTTCACCAGCCTCCAGCAGCGCGTTCATGGCTTCGCTCGGATGCTCAGGCTCCTCGGTATCTTCCGGCTCGGCAAGGCTCGCAATTGAAAGCAGCAGCCCAAGCGTCAGCGTGATGGGCAGCACCAGGTAGAAGAGCCCTTGAAACAGCCACGAAATCCGCGCAACCCACACCCCGCGTGTGCGCGTAAAAAAAACCTGCGGAAGCAGTCGGTCAAAGAACAACACCACCAGCAGCAACTCGAAAGCCGTTCGTGCAATCTCCGCAGGCGAGCGCATGATCTCGCCGTGGAGCCGCATCGCGAACATGAACGCTAGCGCCGCCAGCGAAACCTGCCGCAACACCGAGGCCGAGGTCGACGCAGACTCTCGGCTAAGGCGCAGCCGCGGCTCCACAAGCTCCTCCCACGCATCGATATTTTCCGCATACTCCCGCGCGAGGAACTTGCCCATCTCAAAATAAATGCGGTCAGCATAAGCAGCCAGCGCAAGGATCCCCAGCAGGATCGTCACCGAAATAGTGAACTGCCACATTACGCGGCCACCTTGCGCCGGCGCGGTGCCACCGTGCGTTCGATCAAACCAGACGGCAATCGCAGCGCCGTGCGAATCGCCGCTTCACGCGCCGCCATTTCGCCCTTGTCAGTCTCGTGGTCCATGCCAGCAAGGTGCAGCAAACCATGCAGAATCAGGATGCAGACCTCGTCGCGGACTTCATGCTGAAACTGGTCGGCCTGCCGTGCCGCAGTTTCGAGCGAAATCGCAAGATCACCAGCGCGGTTACCGGGAAAATCCGGTGGGGCAGGGAAGCTCAAAACATCGGTAGCCTTGTCTTTGCCACGGAACTCGCGATTCAGTTTTCGCAACGTCTTATCGCTCGCGATCAGCACGTCCACATCGCCCTTGAGTCCAACTCGCCGCCGCGCCTTGCGCAGGAAATCGGTCAGGCCTCGCTGCGAGAGTCCGGCCGCCGTCCACGGGTTCGCGTCGCTGGGCAATCTTCGCGGAGGCTCAAGGGTGATCATGCGTAATCTGATGCTATCGCAACCGCCACAAACGCGGATTGCAAGCAAACGAAAAGGCGCAGCCAGGCCGCGCCTTTCCGTTCGCGACTCTATCTACTGTGGCTTCAAAACCGCAGGCCGAGGTTCATCGTCCGCCAGCGTCATCGGAGCACCATCGACCACCAGCGGCATCTGCTGCGCGCGCCCATGCGAGTCATAAGCCCGCACAATCCGCTGCACCAGTTGATGCCGCACCACGTCAACATCCTGGAAGTGGCAGAACTTGATGCCCTCCACACCCTCCAGCACATTCAGCGCCTCAAACAAACCGCTCTTCTTCGGATTCGGAAGATCGATCTGGGTCAGATCGCCCGTAATGACCGCCTTCGATGCATTGCCGAGCCGCGTCAGAAACATCTTCATCTGCTCATTGGTCGTGTTCTGCGCCTCGTCCATGATGATGAACGCTTCGTTCAGCGTCCGGCCGCGCATGAACGCCAGCGGAGCGACCTCAATGACATTCGTCTCCAACATCTTGTCGACCTTCACCGGATCGAGCAGATCGTAGAGCGCGTCGTACAACGGCCGCAGATACGGATCGACTTTCTCCTGCAGGCTGCCCGGAAGGAACCCGAGCCGCTCGCCCGCTTCCACAGCCGGACGCACCAGGATGATCCGCGAAACCTTCTTCGCCATCAACGCGCTCACCGCCATCGCGACCGCCAGATAGGTCTTTCCCGTACCCGCCGGGCCAAGACCAAAAACCATATCGTTGGTCTCGATCGCTTCAACATACTTCCGCTGGTTGGGCGAACGCGGCTGCACCATCCGCTTCACACCCGCCGAGCGCTGTTTCCCGCTTTCGACCAGGCCGCGAAGGTTTACCGCCGGATCGGCGACAACCATTTTCAGCAGCGCCTTCAGCTCGCCATTGTGCGGATGCACGCCGAGCCTTCGAAGGTACTCGAAGTCAGAAAAAATGCCTTCCACCCGGGCTACGTCCGGCGCATCGCCTTCAACTTCTATGGCGTCGGATCGCAGGTCAATCTGCACGTTCAGTCCGTCTTCCATCAGGCGAAGGTTCTCGTCGCGCGTGCCGTAAAGAGGCTCGATTCCGGGAGTGATGTACAGCGATTGTTTTACCAAGTAGGGACCTGACCTCCGTCAGAGGACTCCAATAGATTAGACACAGTTGGGGGAACATCGATGCGTCGCCCGAGAATCGCTTCGCGAACGATTGCGATCGCTGGCTGCATTTCATCGGGGTGGGCGAGAGGGACCAAATGTTTGACGATGTTGGCGAAAGCGTAACCCCCAGCACGCCCGCGCGTCAAGTGGGAACTTTGCCCCGGCATCAATCTCGCTTCGCCCCGCCAAAGCGCCAAAAATAATTCTCTCATTTCGGCACAAATCCATCTTGGAGGAAAAAAGTTTCCCATTTCCACACCCGAACTCCCATTCAACGTACAGTTGTCGGTACAAAGCCAATCAATTTCCATCTTCCTCTAAGGATCGATGCCGCCGACCCCCTCGCGCCCCCAGTCCGGCTACATCCCAACCCTTGACGGTTGGCGGGCCATCGCGATCGCGGCAGTCATGCTCTTCCACGGCGGCCCCATTTTCGCCGCCGGCTCTCATCTCGAAGACCTCCGGCTCGTAGGCGAGGACGGCGTAAGGCTCTTCTTCGCCATCAGCGGCATTCTCATCTGCTCCCGCCTGCTCAACGAAGAGGAAACCACGGGAACCTTCTCACTCAAAAGCTTTTACATCCGGCGCCTGTTCCGCATTCAGCCGGCAGCAATCGTCTTTCTGGCAGTTCTCGCTGTCCTCGGCGTCACCGGAATTCTCCCCTTCCACCCGCTCGGATGGTGGACCTCGCTCCTGTCTTCAAGAAACTTCGTAGCATCCAGCTCCGCCACAGACGGCGCCTGGTACACCGCCCACTTCTGGTCGCTCGCCATCGAGGAGCAGTTCTATCTGCTGCTCCCCGGCCTCCTCTTGTTGCTCAAAAACAGGCACCGCGTCCGCTGGTTCGCCGCGATGACGGCCGTCTCGTGGATAGGGTACCTGTATCTGAACGGCGGCAAACCCTCCACCCACCACTCCCTCCGCACCGAGTCGGAGCTCTGCTGGCTATTCCTCCCGGCCCTGCTCGCGCTCCTGATGCGCCGTCCCGCCTTCCGCGCTGGCTGCGTAGAATACCTCCATCCCGGCCCGATACTCCTCGTAGTCTCCGCCATTCTCGCCGCCCTCGTCTTCCACGTGCGTCACGTCCAGCACCTATGGCTGCCGGCATTCTCTTTGCTCGTCTTCGCAACCCTCCTGCACCCCGGCTCGTTGCTCAGCCGCCTCCTCGAACTCTCATTCCTCCGCTGGATCGGCCGCATCTCCTACAGCATCTACCTCTGGCAGCAGCTCTTTTGCGTCACTGGCCTTCCCTCCACCGCGTTCGGCCGACCCCTCGGCTGGCTGCAATGGCATCCACTCAGCTACATCATCCCTCTGGGTTTTGCCACCCTGAGTTACCTCTTCATCGAGAAGCCCTTCATCCGCATAGGCCACAGGCTCGCCCGCCCGGTTACGCCCGATCCGGCAGAACTAGTCGTCGTTCCGGTCTACGCCGCCGCCTGAACTTCCCTCAGCGCCTCCCGTTGAGCCACAGGCGCAACCAGCGATTTCCGGAAAACTTCGAACACCACCCCACACAAAATTTCAACAACGACGATGAGGTACGGCACCCCGAAGACCGTCTTCGCAAGCACGTGATGCCCCAGCAGCACATACGTCTCCAGGAACCCGGCGAACACCACGACGAAAGCAAACGGCAGCACAAAAAATCCTGCAAACCATCCCACCCGGGCCCCCGCGCGGATCGACCGGAACGCCGCACTCAGCGGCGGCAGGCTGACCGCGTAAACCGCCAGCACGGTCAGCCAGTACACCATCGCAGACCGGCCAAACATAAGCCGGTTGGCATACTGTTCGTCGTTACCGTTAAGCACCACAAACAGCATTCGATTGACAGGAAAATTGGCGAAAATCAGCGCGAAACCCAACCGTTTTGCGCCCTCATTTCGGCCTCGGAGCATGAAATGACCAACCCACATCAGCCCAAACGTAAAAATAGGACCCGCCATCGCAGCCCAGTAAGCCTTGGTCAAGTCAGCATCGCACCCCGGTGCTAAGCTGAATGAATTGAACGTCTTAGTCCCAAATCCATGGCACAAGATAGCCCCGGTAAAGTGGTGCACAAACTCGTGCGAAGTCCCACAAAGCATCGTAAGTGCAGCAAAAGCCACAAGATATCGCCAGGTAATTCGCAGGGTCATGTGCCAGAGACTACGCTCTCCCGCCCGCCGTTGTTCCGTGACAGGCATTGACCCCACGCCCGGCAACCCATAGAATGAGTGATTGCAGGGGTGCGGCAGAGTCGATAGATCGATTCATGGCTGTGTACCCACCGGCCTCGTGCCTGCATCCCATTTCCCGCAAAGTTCGGGTAAAAGAAAAGAGTTCTGATGGCAAATCATGTATCGTCCCTGAAGCGCGCGCGCCAGACTATCACCAAGACGGCTGTCAACCGCGCCAACAAATCCAAGCTCCGCGGCTCGCTCCGCGCCATGCGCGAGTCCATCGCTGCCGGTGACCACGCCGCCGCAACCACCGCCTACCGCGCCACCGCTTCGGTCCTCGACAAGTCCGTCCAGAAGGGCGTGC
>CAZZYB010000068.1:0-12292 GCA_964658125.1 uncultured Acetobacteraceae bacterium
TGATAGCGCCAAAAGCCCACATTATTTGTAATCTGTGAGGCCTCTATAAATTCTTCCTGCTGCTTCAGGGCGGCGACTGTCTCTCGAAGGGTCTCCTGTGTCTGACGTTCCTCGGTGATGTCCGTATGCACGCCTACCCATTCCTTCACCGATCCGTCCTCGCGGCGTATTGGGAGGGCACAAACGGAACAGAGCCGGTAGTGGCCATCTTGCCGACGCACACGATGCTCGAATGAGAACCGACGGTTTTCGCGAACCGCTAACATCCAGGCGTCGATCGTGGGTTGGGCGTCTTCAGGGTGGATTGCGGACGCCCAGCCGTACCCGCGGTACTCATTGAGGTTCTGTCCCGTGAAGGACGACCACGCTGGTTGCGCGCCTTGCATCTCGCCGTTCGAGTCGTTGGTCCAGAGCACACCATTGATGGCCTCAGTCGCTGTCCTGAATCGGACTTCGCTCTCCTTCAAGGCTGCTAAGGCGCGAAGCTCATCTCCGATCTCGGTGTTGGTTCCGAACCAGCGAAGGACGATGCCATCTTCGTCCTTCAGTGGAACGACGCGGGTTAGGAATGGACGGAAGATGCCGTCCGAGCCCCTCAAAGGAAAGGTCATCTCGAAGGGTTCACCGGTTCGAATGGAAGCTTGCCAGGTGAACAACACCTTCGGCAGAATTTGAGGATCGTGTACTGATTGCCATCCCCACCCCTCCATTTGTTCTGGAGTGGTCCCGGTGTACTCGAACCAGCGCTCGTTGTACCAATAGATCGAACCATCTGCGTGTGCTATCCAGGCGAGGTTTGGTATCGATTCGGCCAACAGCCTGTATTCTCGATTACCATCGAGTTCTTCCGTGCTCGTTAGCTTCTTGGAAGCCGATAGGATCATTGCCTGCCTACGCAACGGTGGATTATTGAACATTCGAAGCGTAGCAGAGCAGAATCAGGGTCGCTCGTTCCCCCCGGATGCTGTTCTTATCTGGCGAACGTTTCCGCCCTCTTCCTCTGCGGTTCCAGGTAACGCTTTGCTATAGAGACCGACGTATAGTTCCTTTGTAACCTGGTAGCAATCGCAGGCCGCTGCTTCAAGGTTTTCCCTGTTGATGATCCTGACTCGGCCGCGCTGATACTCAATTAGTCCGCTGCGCTGAAGCACCCCAGCGATCACGGTGACCGTAGTACGCCGGGCACCGAGCATCATCCCAAGAAATTCCTGTGTGAAGTCGAGGGTATCGGACTGGGTTCGGTCCATAGCCATGAGCAACCAGCGAGCGAGACGCTCTTCGTTCTCGTGAAGGCGATTGCAGCCGGCAAGCTGGCTCAGGCTCACGGCCTGCTCTTGTACAAACTCCAAAATGCGGTCGCGAATCTCTTCGTTTTTTCTGAAAGCTTGAACGAGCTTCGGATAAGGCATCCTCAGAGCTGTAGCCTCCAGTTGAATGAAACAGCTGGTCGAAACCTTAGCTGGCCCTAGAAGATGGATGCTCCCTACGACGCCTTCGCGGCCGATGAGCCCCACCTCGGCCGTTCCCCCATCCTCCGTAGCGGTGACGACCGAAGCGATGCCGGAGGTCATGAAATAGGCGTAAGTTGGCGTGTTCTCGGGCTCGTAGAGTGATTTCTTAAGCGGGAGATCGACCTCGACGCACTGTGCGAGAAGGGAATCTCGGTTTTGCTGGGAAAGCGCGTTGAGGAAGAGATTGGCGTGTTCGATGGACATGAATGCTCCTTTGCTTCAGTTCGCAAAGGATGCCGCGCCCGATAAACTTGCGGATTCACGTCTCTGATTAGAACCAAACGATGAATCTCGTCGGATAGAAAGAGTCTACCGCTCCTGGGGCTGAAGGACTGTCGCTTACGCTACTTACAACTGTTTAACAACGGACAGACCCGGAGCCTTTCGGGGCGCTATCGTAAAGCGACAGAGTTGTCCATACCACGTAAGTAGGCCCCTGATGTCTTCGGCAACCTCCATTCTCGTTTACGGCCGAGACCCGCGCCTTATCGACACACGCAGCTTACTGCTCAGGCGCGCTGGCTACACCGTGCTTGCGGCACTCAGTCTCTCTGATGTCATCGACGCCCTGCCTTCAGGTCCTGTCGACCTTCTGCTCCTTTGCCATTCTCTAATGATGGAAGATTGCGAACGGGCCATAGCTCTGACACGCGCCGAATGGCCTGCGAGCCGGACGCTTGTGCTCATCGCCGGACTCTGTGGTTGCAAGGACGTGAAAGCCGACGCCTTCCTGTACGCAACTGAAGGCCCAATCAAGTTACTTGAAGCGGTCAGCAAACTCGTTGAGCGAAAAACAACTGCAAACGAACAAATCTGCAAGGAAGGTAAGGAGAAGTTTCATGGCACAGTATGAAGGCACGGTGAAATGGTTCAACAATGCGAAGGGTTACGGGTTTCTGGGACGCAACGAAGGACCGGAGGTTTTTTGCCATTACAGCGCAATCCAGCTTGAGGGATACAAGACGTTGAAAGAGGGCGATGTCGTGAACTTCGATGTCGTCCAGGGTGACAAGGGACCCCAAGCTGACAAGGTGATACGGTCCAAAGCTGTTTGAGATCTGTTCCGCGGTCACTGCACAAGACGGTTCTCTTCAGTCCAGGTGTAGGGTTCGATCGGGATAAGCTCCACGCAATCGAGCAACTCGGTCGTCGTCTTTGCCGGATCCGAAAACACGTATCGGCAGCCCTGCAGTGCGGCTCTTTCAAAAATTGACGGCCCCCCTGCGTATTCAATCGTGCAATCGGTCAAGATGCAATCGACCGGTTGTTTTCCGTCCATAGCAAAGACTTGTTACCCGATTACGAAACGGCTGCTTGAGAAGCTTTACAAATAGCCCGTGTGCCTTTGCAAAGCTGATGGATCTACGCTATCGCGGACTGTCCTCCTCACAATTCTAGGGCGACAGGCACGCTGCGGGTCCCCGCAAGCGCCTAAGTTCCTACCACAGACTGAGCCGGCAACGGCCGCCCTCCCGTCGCATCGAACCCCTTTCACGGCGCATACCCTCGCACGACGCAATGGTCCCGACGTTCCAGCTTCCCTGTCCTGCTGCTGACGCTTCTCTGCCTAATTCAGCTTAGGTGACATCGAACAGATGTGATTGCCAGGGCCTCTAACGCTGCTGGGATTATCGAAACCGGTGTCTTTGGTAAGCTATATGACATAGCGGGTCGGACGGTGATCTCCGCATACAAGGAGTCGACCGGATGAAACCGACGAGAGACCATGCGAAAATTCGCAATTGGGCGAGACGACACGACGCCGCCCCTGCGGAGATCAAGCCGTTTGTGTTTGACGGCGAGCCATCTATCCTCTACTTTTTGTTCGGTGCTTCAAAGGCGGGAACCGACGAGATCCGGCCTATCTCGTGGGAAGATTTTTTTGCTAAATTTGACCTCCTGGAACTGGCGATGGCTTGGGACGAAGATCAACCGATCTTCGAGTTGTTCAAGGTCGGAAAGTCTTCTGGCACTTTTCCTGAATAGCGGCATTCTCGCCTGCGGGATTAGGAGGCAACGCAGTGCAAGAGTCTCTCTGTTGATCCCTTCAACGGATAGAACGCTATTGGCTCCTCCTTCGGAGCCGCCCCCATCCCGCGCGGAGTCCCTTTCGCGGCGGCGACAACGCCCGTCCCTTACGCATTCCGCGACTCACTATGCCTTGGCCACAGGCGTTACGCAGTCTGCCCTGGGGGAAGGCTACGCGGCGAGTCCTCGATCCAGTAGTTCTCCACAGCGTTGGCGAGAAATCTTCCAAGATGAGTACCATCGACATCGACCACGGTAAGAACCTTTCCGTGGACCCGTACCCCGCATCCGGTGGGGAAGACTAAAGCAGTTGCATTCCAAGGTTTCTTGATGAATACAGCCATCCCTTTCTCTCCGCGCCGTATGACGTTTTTTGTCGTCCGGATGGTTGTTCCAGTTCGATTAGGCAAGAAATATGCTCGCCAGCCTTCGCTCTTGGTTTCCGCTTCTTTCTCCTCGATCTGCCGGCGGATGCTTTCCGCCACAGGGGTAGGAGTTAAGGCGCTACATATCAGCTCCATGAACGCACTCAAGCAGCCAATGGTTGCCTGATGAAATTTGGAGCATGAGACCTTGCTTGCAATTGATTTCGTCGTACGAGTCACTCAAGCCCGCGAAAAGATTGACCTGCACGGTATACAACTGAAGCCCACCCTTGTTGGGGGGCCGCGTCTTCGTAGATAGCGCAAGGGGGAAGGTGCCCAGATCTTCGGGAGGTTATGCCGCCTTTTTTGCAGCCCCCCCGCCACGGCTCAGCCCCAGGACCTCCGGGGTCTTACCGCCGCAACGCCCAATCACCGTTCAATCGGAAATGCGAACCAATTCGGTGATCCCTCTGGCAGCTATGTCGCTTTGCAGACATCAGCGTATGACTCCAGGAAACGCGTGCATTTCGCTCCCAATTTGGGAACGGTCCTGTTCGGCATTCGCCCGCTTTGTATCCACCGGCTCACCTCTGGTGCCCAAATTATGGAATTGTCAGCGCTTCGCGAACTGCCAATTGGAAAGGGTTTGTGAAAGGCGTGCCGATGCTGTCGAACTGCGAACATTTGATCTTTCGATCAACAAGTATATTTTTATACTTCGATTCGTATTCAGATTCCATCTCCAAATGAATCAGGGACATTGAGCAACTTGATGCAGGAAAAACGCGTCAGACATCTTTTCCAGTTTAGTGCTGTTCACCATGGAATTTTTGTAAGCCGTGGAACTTCATTTGGGGTGCATTTGCCTTGTCTCATTCCGCGGTTCACAGGGGACAGCGAACGTCGGATTTCACGCCATCGTCTCCTGCTAGCGGCTTTCGCGCTGGTTCGTGGGCTGGAAAAGCTCCCGGCACCGCGCTTGCCTTACTTGGCAGTTGCCTTTGGATAGCGCTTACTGTCCCCATTGGCGCGCAGAGTTCAACGGGTCATTCGCCCCTTCCCGATTTGAACTCTTTATCGCTTGAGCAACTCGGTAACGTCGAAGTAACGACGCAGTCGAAAGAACCTACGCAAGTGTGGAACACGCCCGCCGCCATTTTTGTTCTCACGAACGAAGATATTCGCCGCTCGGGTGTCACGAATGTGCCGGATGCGCTGCGGCTGGCACCCGGCGTAAATGTTGCGCGCGTCAACGGGACCCGCAACTGGGCGGTATCAATTCGTGGGCTCGGCGACCAGTTTTCGAAGTATGTCCAGGTCCTGATCGATGGACGTAGCGTCTACACGCCGCTATTTGGTGGTACCTTCTGGACGATCGATAACGTCATGATCGAGGACATTGATCGTATCGAGGTGATACGAGGCCCTGGCGGAACGATTTGGGGTTCGGACGCGGTCAACGGCATCATCAACATTATTACGAAGCCGTCGACGGACACTCACGGGGTACTTGCGTCTGCAGGAGGGGGCAATGCCGACCAAGATACGGAGTCGGTGCGATACGGCAACGAAATCCACGGCGTCCACTTCCGGGCCTCCGCTTTCGGTTTTGTGCGCAGCCCGGAATATCATCAGGCTGGACAATTGAACTATGACTGGTCGCGTTTTGGACAAGTGGGTGCACGTGCAGATTGGAAGCGCGGTCACGACGAGGTCACCCTGCAGGGCGACGCGTACCTTGGCAAATTCGGAGACGCCCAAAGTATATCCACCTTGATCCCTCCGTCATCCTCTATCTCTTACGCGCCCTTCGATACCTCGGGAGGAAATGTCCTCGGTCGCTGGCGCCGGGAGCTTGGCAAGGGAGCCGACCTCTATATCCAAGGGTTCTGGTCGCATGAATACCGCATCGGTTCAAATTTTGGCGAGACTCGCAATACATTTGACATCGACTTTCTGCATCGCACGCCCTCGACGGAACATCAGCAGTTCACGTACGGCGTCGGTTTGCGCGGCAGCCCCAGCACGGTAAAGCAAACAACCCCGGCAATCGGCTTCTCCCCTCTGCAGAAGACTGATCATGTATACAGCGGTTTCCTACAAGAGGAGTTGCGCTTTATTCCCAACAAGCTGGCTCTCGCCTTAGGGTCGAAAGTCGAGGACAACAGCTATACGGGCTTTGAATATCAGCCGAATGCGCGGCTGCTCTGGACTCCTACGCCGATAACAACCTTCTGGGCCTCAGTCTCGCGTGCCGTACGCATTCCAGACAGGGTGGATGACGAACTCAATGACTACATCCTGGCAGTTCCGAAGCCCATAATTTTCGCCCAAGTCATCGGCAATAAGAATCTGCGTGCAGAACGGCTCGTCGCTTACGAGGCGGGTTACCGGGCACTCCTGCATCCGAAGTTTTACATAGCCTTCGCAGGGTTCCACAACCAATATCATGATCTGATCGCCCAAGGGCCAGTAGTATTCGTCCCTTCGACTATCCCGCCGCTTCCTCCTGGGTCCCTCTTGGCGCAACTCCAGTACACAAACGGCATCCACGGCAACACGGATGGCGCCGAGATCGCACCGGCTTGGAGAGTAACCCCCTGGTGGCAGATCAAGGCAGCGTATTCCTACCTGCATGTTCATTTCACGGATCAGCCGGGTTTTTCTGACACGGTCACTTTGACAACGCTGCACGGTTCGAGTCCCAATAGCCAGGCCGTCCTACGTTCTTTGATCGATCTCCCGCACAAATTCGAACTAGACCAGACGATCCGCTATGTGGGCAGTCTGCCCGCACAAAAAGTCAAGAGTTACGTCACAGGAGATTTCCGTGCAGGGTTCCGCAACCTCCGAGGCCTTGATATTTCCGTAGTCGGAGAAAACCTCTTTCAACCCCACCACGGCGAGTTTGGAGTTGATCCCGGGCCCAACGTACTCATCAAGAGAAGTGTCTATGCGAAAGTCGTCTGGACAAGATAGCCGGGCTGTGTGAACTCGCGCACGAATTACAAATCGACACGTTGCATTGCAGAGAGAAACTGGCTGCGCGTTATGGTCGCAACAATACCTCTGCTCTGTTGCGTCCCGCTTTGCCTTGTCTCGACGCCGCACGTGCTTGCCCAGGAACGGCCCTCGGAAGACCAGGTGAAAGCTGCCTACCTGTTTAATTTTGGCAGGTTCATTCGCCGTGCTGCTGGAAGTCAGCAGACAAGTACCTTCGACCTCTGTGTCATTGGCCGAGATTCCATCGCCCAAATCCTGGAAACAACGGCAACCAATCAACAGATCGCGGATCGTAGCGTTCAAATCAAGCGTTTCGAGAATCCGCCCGATGCGCGCGGTTGCGCAATCGTCTTCATCGGACAATCGGAAGCCAGTCGCCTGGATAAGGATTTAGCTGCCTTGAAGGGTTCCGACGCACTGACCGTCAGCGACATACCCCAGTTTATGGCCCACGGCGGAATGTTGGAGTTCCTCATTCAGAGCAACCGAGTCCGCTTCTCTGTCAATCTTGACGCCGTGAATCGTACCAATCTTCAACTCGGTTCTGAGCTGCTGAGGGTTGCCGCTTCGATTTTAGGCAAACCCCGCCGGGAGATACCGCAATGAGTAACTACCGGAACTCGCGGTCGATATCTGTGAAGTTGACGCGAATGAATTTCATCGTGAGTGCGACTGCGCTTCTGCTTGCCTGTATATCCTTCTTCGCTTATGACCTCTATAGTTTTCGTCAATCGCTCATCGGATCCTTGACAACGGAGGCTCAGATCATTGGCGCGAATAGTGTGTCCGCCCTCATGTTCCTTGATCACCAAGCCGCAGAGACAACATTGTCGGCGCTAAAGAACTCTCGTCACGTACTCTCTTGCGCTGTATTCGACAGCAGTGGTCAACTTTTCGCGACGTACACCCGTCCGGGAAATCGCTCCAAGTCGATCCAACCGGCGCTGAAGCCTGGGCAAGAAACGGCGCGGTGGACGGACGGCAGCAACATCATTCTCGGAAGTCGGATCGACTTTCAGGGGCAAACCGTGGGCGCAGTCTACATCCTAGCCGAGACGAACGAGGTACTCGGACACGCGCGGAGCTACGGGATGATAGCGGTCATGATCCTTCTGCTGTGCCTAATATGCGCGTTGCTTGTCACGTCCAAGTTCAGGCGCATATTAGCCGATCCGCTGATCGACTTAGCCGAGACTGCAAAGATTGTCAGCGATAGGAAAGACTATTCCATCCGCGCGATGGAAGCCGGCGAAGTGCATGAAGTCTCAACGGTCGTGACTTCTTTCAACCAGATGCTCACTCAGATTGAGGAACAAAATCGGGAGTTGCGACACGCGAAGGAAGATCTTGAGAAGCGGGTGGAGGAGCGCACCATGGAGCTGAGTGCGGCAAACAAGGAATTAGAAGCTTTCTCTTATTCGGTGGCTCATGACCTTCGAGGACCCTTGGACGTGATCGGAAACATTGGATTCCTTCTCGGTGTCTCGCCGGCAGTATCGGAGGATGAGTCTACAAAAGGGTTGGTCGATGAACTCCTCCGTGGCACGGGGAAAATGTCCGATCTCATCGCTGATCTCCTAAACCTCTCTCGCGCCACCAGAGTACATCTCGACGTCAAAGAGATTGACCTCAGCGAGATGGCGTCCTCCATCGTCAGGGGATTGCAAGACTGCGATCCGGATCGCGTCGCACAAATAACGATATCGCCGGAGATGAGAGTGGTGGCGGATGAAAGTTTGCTGTGTATCGTCCTGGAAAATCTCCTACGCAATGCGTGGAAGTACACCTCAAAGGTGAGACTTGCAGAAATTGAGTTCGGTTCGTTTGAACAGGACAGCAGAACCATATATTTCATACGCGACAATGGGGCAGGGTTCGACCCTCGTCTATCCGACCGCCTATTTCAGCCATTCCAACGATTACATACGGAGAGCGAATTTCCTGGAACTGGAATCGGGTTAGCCACGGTACAACGAGTCATCGCGAGGCATGGCGGAAGGGTGTGGGCCGAAGGTGACCTCGACAAGGGCGCAACAGCATACTTTACCCTTTACGAGCATGTGGTCTTGGATTCAGAGACGAAATTGTTTTCGAACAGCGTGAACGAGTGCTGACCGGCAAGCACTGCTTTGCATAGCCGATCTATTCAATATCAATTTGTCGCGGCGAGATCATGTATTTGTGCATAGGGCGCAGATACAACTCTCGAACATGATTGTGATCGTCGGATGGGCGACATCTTCCTTCATTGAAACGTTGACGATTGCCGATGAGACATGCCTGCCAGCATAGTGGGGACCAAAGAAAAGTACCGTCATCCTTCATTGGCTCATCCAGTGTCGGTGCCGGGCCTTCCAGCACGAGCGGATGAGAGCCGGTAATGAATGCATCGCAGTTCGAGTTCGTAGAGCGCAGACACCAGTTCAATCGCAAATCCAATCGGGACCTTCTTTATTTCCTCAATTGTTCGTCCCTTCGCGTGGAATGCTGACGTGTCCGGCAAAGGCGAGACGCAGGGCGAAGTGGGTTAGCTTGTCGTCTCCGGTCGCGTCGACGGTGGAAAGCAGTACCTCTTCGGCGCCGCGCCGTTCGTTCTCATTCTCCGCCGTGACGGCCTCGGCCAACAGCGCCGCTGATCGAGATTTCTCCTTCAGCGTCGAATTCAGCATGAAGATAAAGCCTTCCCCATGAAGATCTACCTAATCCAAATGCAGAAAAATGCCCTCCCGCAGTGCATTCGCTTTGGGAGCAGAAGGCCGGGCCCCACTGGGCTGCTCCCGGGGCCTTTTCTGCTGGATTGAGGAGCATGATTCCGGGGGGCCCCGCCGCCGGAATCCTTCGAGTCGCTTTGCATTGCCCGCGGCGCAGTCACCGACCGTTGAACTCGACGGCCGAAAACCGGAGCCTCCATCCTTCGTTTGTGCTGGACAAACGCTTTTCAGCGGGATTGATTTAATCCCAAGGTTCGCTGCGCGAAGCGCTGTTGCCGAAAACGCCGTCTCTGAAGAACTTCGTTACGGGAGCATTAGGAGCGCATGCTCACGATCTGATTTCCATCCCGCTTGACCCGGAATGGTGCTGTAGTCGCGCGTTCTCCTCCGGCCTTGGCGTGTTCCTTAGCTTCATTCGCGTTTCGTAGTACCTCCCTGACATGAAAGCCACCCTCACCGCCGCCATGCTCGACCCCTCCGGCACCTTCGACCGCTCGTACGCCGCTAAAACCACACCCCACAAATCTGTCACTTCATCTAAGCCATCACGCGCAGAGGAGGACCTGTCCTAATTGCGATGAGCCCCATGGTGGATGCAGTGTTATCGGTCACCATGGGGCTCATCGTTATGGATGTGGTTAGCAGTTAGATGAAGAGGCCGTTGAGACCCGATGGGAAAAAGCCGCCTGTAGCTTTAGTGCCGGCGATCGCGCCGCCAGCGGTAACAATGTTGAGGACCTGGCCGGTATTACGGGCGAAGGCAGTCGCGGGCGCCGGTGATGAAGCCGGCGTAGCGTCCACGATCTGGGTCGCCACGACCGTGCCGGTTGGGAGCGTAACCATCTGAGTCGCCAAACCGTAGTCGTCGGGGTTCGGGTCTTCCGGATTGTTGCCCGGATTTTTGGCTTGTGATGCGGAGTTGCGAAAGGCTGACAACTGCCCGGTCACAGTAGCCAGCGTTCCCGCCGGGAAGTACGTCGCGTTCGCGTCCGCTACGGTGAGCGTCGTGCGGATGAGGCCTGCGTGATAGGCTTCCACCGCCAGGATACCGGCTGCGACCGGCAGTACGCCCGTCTTGCTGACGATCAACGGAGCAGCCCCGTGGTAGGCCGAGACGCCCACATCCTCAAAAATGTAAGCGCCCACCAGAAAGGCTACTTCGCTCGAATACGGATTGAAGTTTGGGACTGCGGTCACACCTGCCAACATCGCTAGTTGAGCAAACAGAGCCGGGGTCAGATTGATCAGCGGTTGTGCGACGGCGAGCGATCCCAGCGCCGAGCGCAGGAGACCCACGTGCTTCCCTTCTTCGATTGCCGTTTCGACCGCGTAACCGGCAATTGCAGGGCTAACGAAGGGCACCTTATATGTGGAATTGGCGGGTGCGCCCGCAATACCGTTGTTGGCCACCACGCCGGCTGGCACGCCAGAGGTGTTGTTCCCAACCACTCCCGCAAGACCCTGGACACCGGCACCGGCTGCGGTCGATGAAGAGTTCGCGACGTCGATCGTGGTGCCGAAAGCCGCTAGGTAATAAAAGTTCGCTTCCAGGTATTCGAGGTTCAAAGCAAAGTTGAGAATGTCGTTATCGGTATAAACGCTGACGGCGGATTGTGCTGAGGCTTGTTTGGGGGCCAGTGCGAAAGCGGCGAGTGCGGCGCTTCCGCCTGCCAGCAGGGCGCGCCTGCTGACGAGGATGTTGTCGAGTACCTGGGTCTCTTGTGTCGGCATGTGAGTTTTCTTTCCTGGATGGATCGTTTTGGAGTGTTAGAGTTCCTATCGCATGGTGGAAGATTCCTGACCGGGGAGGGGAGCTATGAGGTGGTTACCTTGATATTCCCGTTCAAGCCGTTTGGAAAGAAGCCACCGGAACCGACGCCTGCAGTGCCGCCCGTACCGTAGACGACATGCAGGACCTGGCTGGGTGTCCGCGCGAACGCGACCGCATTGGAAGAGGCTGCTGCCACGATCGAAGTCGGTGGATAGTTCCCGTTGGCAGCGATACTGATTGGAGCAAGCGTTAAAGGAGTTTCATTGCCGCCGCCGACAGAGGCGCGCAGGGCGGAGATCTGGTTGGCCGTGCTTAGAAGGGATGCGTTAGGCTGTGCGCCGCTCACCACTGTTGATGCGATCGCGGTAATAGCGGTGCGAACGTACGCAGCGTGGTACGCCTCAACTGCCAGTATGCCGGCAGCATAATTCAGAGTGCTGGACGAGGTGAGCACCGGAGCCGCACCGCTGTACGCCGTAACGCCCACATCCTCAAAGACGAAAGCCCCGAGAAGGAAGTTGTTGAAGCTGGAGTATGGGTTGAAGGTACCGGAGACGCCTGCGGCAGTTGCAAGGGCCGCAAAGGCCGTTCCGATATTGATGGACGGCGCCGCCACGGCAGCATTGCCGAGAGCGCTGCGCAGGAAATTCACGTGTGAGAGTTCATCGAAGGCGATTTCGTTGATGATCTGCGTCTGGAGCGCCGTGAGGGGGCCGGTGACCTGAGCGCCACCTGAAACGTACCCCGGTGCGAATCCCATACTGGCTGCGGGAAGCCCGCTTCCGGTCGCGGCGTAAAGGTAGTAGGAGGCTTCAAGATATTCCAGGTTCAAAGCGAAGTTCAGATAGTCGGCGTCCGTGAGGGCGTTGACTCCGTTGGTGCCGTTCGTCCCGTTGGTTCCAT
>CAZZYB010000069.1:0-12248 GCA_964658125.1 uncultured Acetobacteraceae bacterium
TCGCCGCCGCCGATGACGGCGATCTCCTTGCCGGAGGCGAAGAAGCCGTCGCAGGTGGCGCAGGAGCTGACGCCGTGGCCGATCAGCGCCTGTTCACTCGGGAGCCCCAGCCATCTCGCCGAAGCGCCCGAGGCGATGATGATGGACCGCGTCTGAATAATCTCTCGCCCGACCGTCAGCTCGAAGGGCGACTTCATCAGGTCCACAGAAGTCAGGTGCGCCATGCGCAGCTCGGCCCCAAAACGGATGGCCTGCTTCTTCATGTTCTCGATCAGTTCCGGCCCCTGAACGCCCTCGGGCCAGCCGGGAAAGTTCTCCACCAGCGTGGTGATCGAGAGCTGTCCGCCGGGTTCGTGGCCTTCCAGCACCAGCGGCTTCAGGTTCGAGCGGGCGGCGTAAATCGCGGCGGTGAGTCCGGCGCAACCGGAGCCCAGGATGACGGTATCGCGGACGGTGTTCTGATCGGACATATTAGGTTTGATTGTAGCGGTAGCGCAAACGGTTCAAGGCTCCGACTGGCGCGCGTAACATAAACCTATGGCTGATCTGGTACTGGTTTACGGCATGCGGCTGCTCCCAGCTGACGAGGTTGCGGCGGTTGCTGCGGCTCCCATTACGCTTAATAACGGGAACGAGGCCCAGGTGACGATGCACATCCTGGAAGGCTCGCGTGAGCAGATTGAGGCTCAATTGCGGCACAGCATCGACGCTTTCTTCGACTTTTACCCCGAAATTTAGGGTTTTGCGGCCAGCTTGAACGCTGTCGCGAATCGCTACAGCGCACCGTACAGCTCCGCTACACGACGAAAGTCTGTGTGGAGCGTGTCCGATGTGTGTTGGAATCGCGAAGTTTTGGTGCGTTTTCGGGCTGTTTCTGGGGGGTATTTGCGCCTCTGCCCAGACCGTGCCGGACGCGAGCGTCAACGCCGCGCTAGGTAATCTTGGCGCTCGCGCTGCCGTGGTTTTTGCCGGCGAGGTTACCGCCATTCGGCGCACGGGCGGGGTGGTTGAGGTCGAATTTCGAGTCGATCAGACACTTAAGGGTGCGGTTTCGGGTGGTTACGTGCTCCGAGAGTGGGCGGGCCTGTGGGCTGCGGGGCAGCAGCGTTACTGGGTTGGCGAGCGCGCCGTCCTTTTCCTGCACCAGCCAGGCAAAAGCGGCCTCAGTTCTTCGGTCGACGGCATGGAAGGCGTCCTGCCGATTACGCCGACGCCCGCCGCTGCGTTGGCTGTCGATGTCGACCGTTTGCGGACGCGGGTACAGCGCGAGGTGGGCACACCGATGGCTGAAGCCGGAGCGCGCCTGTCGATCGCCGAGGTGACCACGGCGGTGGTGGGCGAGACTGCGCCTGTGGCCACTCCGCCGCGGCGCCCTCGACCGTTGCCGCGACCGGTCCGGCGGGAGCCGATTCAGGTGCTGCCGTACCAGCCGCCAAGCGTGGTGCACCGGAAGGATTCGCCGCAGGTGCTTCTGCCGGAGTATCGGGCGGTGGAGGGCGTCGATGGCATTCGCTAAGTGGCGATACCTGCTCTTGCTGACTGCGGCCTTGAGCCTGGCGCTCGACGCTGAGGCGGGTGGACCGCGCTGGTATACAGGACCGCCGTTCTACACCGGGCCGCAGGGTCAACCGGTGGTGTTCTTCACTACCGATCCGCTGTACTACACCGATCCGGGCGACCTGAACGCCAACGTCACGCACGCGCAGGCTGATGCGATGGTGGCTGCTGCTGCGGCGGTGTGGAAT
This sequence comes from uncultured Acetobacteraceae bacterium, assembly GCA_964658125.1. Taxonomy (GTDB): domain Bacteria; phylum Acidobacteriota; class Terriglobia; order Terriglobales; family Acidobacteriaceae; genus Granulicella. The sequence continues at coordinate 1,746 of CAZZYB010000069.1, forward strand.
GTGCCTACGTCGCGGCTGACGCTGGCGCAGGGTGGAACGCTGGCGGAGCATGTGTCCAGTGCGAACGTGTACTTCGACGGCACCAACATGGTGTTTCCCGACGACGTGATGCTGGCGAACTACCACTCCAAGCCAATTGCGATCATCTACGACACGGACGGAAGCGTGATCGATACGCTGCTTGGCTCGGGCGCGAGCAGTCCTTCCGGCTGCCGGCAAAACGGCGTAGTCGAGAGTGTTGATGGGCTAGATCCGGCGGGCACGATCGATCATGCTTTGCTGATCCTGAACGGCCGCTGCGTGGGCTCGGCGCCAGATCAGTTGACGCAGATGCAGTATCAGCTGATGCGGGCTTTCGGACGTGTGATCGGCCTCGCATGGGCGCAGCTGAATGAGAACGTATTCACAGGCTCGCCTGCGCCAACGTTCCTGCAGATACAGCATTGGCCCGTGATGCATCCGATCGACGTGGTGTGCGGCCCTTACACCTTCAAGTGCATGGTTTCGCCGTTTACGCTGCGGGCGGATGACCTCAGCTCGCTGGCTCGGCTGTATCCCGTGACTGCGGCCAACATCACCGCGGGCAAGACGCTCTCGGCTACGGGCACGCTGATTCTGTACGGCATCATGCGGTTTCCTACGGGACAGGGAATGGATGGCATGAACATCACGGTGTCGCGCGCGATCCCGTTTTCGGGCGCTGCCGATACGTTTGAGATCGCCTCTGGCGTTACGGGCGATATGCACCAGCAGTCTTACGGCAATCCGGTGCTGGGACCGGCGGAAGGACCGGCGCAAAACTCCGGTACGATCGACCCCATCTGGGAGGGAATGTACTGGATGCAGCGGGTCCCGATTGAGGGCATTTACGGGTGGGAATCGCTGTACGTCAGGACGCAACCCATCAATCCTCTATACAGCGGCGAGTATGCGGTCGCGCCGTATCTAGGCGCGCCCATCGTGCCATCGGGAGCAGCGTTCACCCTTTATGCCGGGCTTGCGGGAGCGGGAGTGATGATCTACGAGGGCGCCAATATCAGCGATGCGGCGTCAAGCTGCAACACCGGTAACGATGGACAGGAGAATGCGCCGGTTGCCGCCGATCCTTCGGGGTTGTGGACCGGGCTGCTGTGTGCGAACAATCACTCGTCGTGGGTTTCGCAGGCTGTCAAAGCGGGCCATAGCTGGTCGATCGAAACGACCGCCGTGGACGAAGCGGGAATTGGAACGAGTGGCAAAGCGCACCTCATTCTTGGCGTGTGGAATGCGGGCGATCCTGCGGGCACGCTGCCGACTGTGGCGGCGGCTCCCAGTGCGCAGAACGGCAGGGTTGTGGGCATGACGCAGCTGCATATGGATGCGACTAGTTCGGCGCAGGCGTATCGGATTGCGATTGCAGACCAGCGTGGTCATGGACGTCCGGACTTTGCTTATGCTGCGCGACTGCTTTATGCGGATTCGATTTCGCCGGTGCAGGTGGGAGCCAGCGGTGGACGGGTGACGATTACGGGACAAGGGTTTCGCCGGGGGAATGTTGTCAACATCAACGGTGTTGCCGCGAAGGTCTTGAGCTGGAGTGCGACGCAGATCGTTGCGGTGGCTCCGACGCGCAACGCGGCGCATATGAGTGCTACTGGAAGCGCCGATGTTGCGGTTGTCGATGTTACGACCGGCGGAAGTACGGTGATCCAGGGAGCGCTTAGTTATGGCGGTGCTGGCGTGAACGCTATCGTGCTGGTTTCGGTTCCTGCCCTGGTTGAAACGGGTATTGCTTCGAGTGTTCCTTTCGCGGTGCGGGTCTTCGAGACCGATGGTGTTACGCCGGTTGCCGGCGCTACGGTGCAGGTAGTGGCGACCGGCGCTGCGGCGACTTTTGCGGGCTGCGGGGCTTCGAGTTGCCTGTTGACTACGGATGCGAGCGGTTTGGCGCAGAGCGTATTTACGGCTGCGAGTGCTGGAATTGTTACGCTTACCGCTACGGAACAGAGCGGCGGAGCGTCCGTGCAGGCGACGGTGAATGTTGTCGATCCGGTTCGGGTGGTGAGTTCACCGACGGCTCCGCGATATCTTGCGGCGGGTGCGGCGGCTAGTTGGACGTTTGCTATCGGCGCTACGCAGGACGGCGCCGCCGCTGCCGGACAGACCGTGGCGTGGACGGCGAGTAGTGGTGTCAACCTGGGTGCTGTTTCGGGGACTACGGATGCTGGCGGGACGGCGATTGTGAGCGTCTCGACTACGGGCCTGAGCGGCGGGACGCAGGTGGTGGTGCAGGGCTGCGTCTGGGTTACGGTTTGTGCGGGCAGCAGCGTGTTTGGCGTCGATTCTTCGCAGTGGACTGTCGCCGTGGTGAGCGGTGCGGGGCAGAGTCTGCAGGCTTCGCTGACGTTGTTGCCGGTGGTGCTGCAGGTTACGGACCTTGCCGGCCATGCGTTGCAGGGTGCGACTGTGACGGTTTACCAGACGGTCGATGCCTGGGAAGGGCTTTGTCCGGCGCGGGGCCGGTGTGCGGCTGCCCCGGTGCTGGCTTCTTCGCAGAAGACGATGACCACCGATGCGAATGGAGCGATTTCGGTGACGCCGCTGGAGGTTGCGGGGGTGGCGTCGGTTGTACACGTGGCTGCGGTGACGGGGACGCAGGGGTTTGCGTCGCTGTCGCTTACGAAGACACCCTAGGGGGTTGCGGCGCGAAGCAAAGGAAAACGCCAAGGCGCCAAGGACGCTAAGGTTCGCAACGGATTATGGGGTGGGCTGATTACACGGGTGCGGTCGGAGCGAGGGGGTCGTGGGCCAAAGGTCTGCGTGCGGCGACCAGGCCGAAGATGGCGATATAGATATAGCAAACGGCCGGGATGATGAAGGAAGGCTGCAAGCCGATGTGGTCTGCGAGGATGCCCTGGGCTTTGGGAACCAGCGCACCGCCGAGGATGGCCGCGACGAGCAGGCTCGAACCCTTGCTGGTGAGGGGGCCGAGATCCTGGATGCCGAGCGTGAAGATCGACGGGAACATGATGCTGTTGCACAGGCCGACGGCGAGGATGGCCACCAGGGCGGTGTGGCCGGTGGTGAGCAACGTGACGATGACCAGAGCGAAGGCGCCCACGCCGCACAGGCCGAGCACCCAGCCGGTTTTGACCTTCTGCAGGACGGCCGAACCGATGAAGCGGCCGATCATCGCGCCTCCCCAATAAAAGCTGAGGTAGTAGCCAGCTTGCGATTCGATGAGGTTGCCGATCTTTGGCAGGCCCATGTAGCTGACGAGGAGGTTGCCGATGGACACTTCGGCTCCGACGTAGACGAAGATGCCGATGGCGGCGCAGATCAGCCAGGGGTGTTTCCAGATGGAGTCGGGACGGGAGAGGGCCTCGGAGAAAGCGCCGGGGCGGAAGTCCTGGGTGTGCTCGGACACGCCGGTGGTGCTTTTGAGCTTGATAGCGGCGAGAGCGAGCGCGAGAAGGCCGAGAGCGCAGGCGATCAGGAGGTAAGGGATACGAACGGTGGAAGCCTGTTCGGCGCGGTAAAGCTGGCGCTGAATCTCGGACATCAGGTTAAAGGTCTGCGCGGAGACCGGCGCGGAGGCGTTGTGCAGGATGAGGGCCGTGCCGACGGCGGGAGCGATGAAGGTTCCGACGGAGTTGAAAGCCTGGGCGAGATTGAGCCGGCTGGCGGCGGTCGCTGCCGGTCCGATGACCGTGACGTAGGGATTGATGGCGACCTGCACGATGGTCATGCCGGCAGCGAGGATCACGAGGGCTGCGAGGAAGAGGGGGAACTTGGCGTAGTGTGCCGCGGGCAGGAAGGCGAGCGCGCCGAGTGCCATGACCATCAGGCCGGCGACCATGGCCTTTTTGTAGCCGAAGGTTTCCACCATCTTGCCGCCGGGATAGCTAAAGACGAAGTAGGAGCTGAAGAAGAAGAAGGGGATCGACTGCACCTCGGAGTAGTTGAGGGCGAAGATGGATTTGAGGTGGGGGCTGATGACGTCGTTCAGACAGGTGAGGAAGCCGACCATGAAGAAGAGGGCGGTGGCGACGGACATGGCGCGCGTGTCGGTGCGGACCTGGTAATTTTCGCCAACACCGGGCGCGGTTGCGTTCTGAACGGGGACGGCCAAGTGGTTCTCCTTGTGAAGCGTGCGGTCGCTTGCACGGACAAGGGTATCAGGAGAGCAAATGGTTAGGCGCGAAGGCGGTTGCGGAGGTCGCCGGCCAGCTCGACGAGGTGGCGGAGCTTGGGCTGCTGGGCGGGGAGGGCATCGCGGAGGGCAAGCTGCGATTCGAGCAGGAGGCCGGTAAGCGAGGCGTTGAGCTCGTTTTGCAGCGAGACGATGGCGATGGATCGGGACTTGATGCTGTCCTGTACTCGGTGGGCGAGCGCGGAACGGACCTGGCGAACGATACGCGGGGCTTTGGAGATGGCGAAGCTGAGTTCGACGACGGGAGCGCCGGCGGCGTTCTGGTAGAGCAGGTCGGCGCCGCGGGGATCGAGTTCGGCGAGTGCTTCTTCCAGAACGACGACGGAGAATTCGGTACGCCGCAGGGCGGCGAGACCGGCGCGGCGATGCGGCGCGATTTCCACGGAGGCGTCGAGTTCCAGGCGGAGCGCGTCGGCGATCGGTTCGGCGGCGTGGAGGGGAGCGATGATGAGGATGGTGCGCGGCATGAGGCCTCTTTAGGGATTAGGGATTAGGGAATTAGGCAAAGATTAGGGAGCCGGGGTGGGGTTACTCGGCTTCGTCTTCGATGCCGTATTCCTTGAGCTTGCGGTAGAGGGTGGTCTTGCCTATGCCGAGGAGTTTGGCCGCCATCAGCTTGTCGCCGTTGAGTTGGCGGATGGTGTTGAGGATGGCCTGTTTTTCCATGGCGGCGATGGAAATGACCGCCGGGTTGTCGGTGGCCGTGAGCGCGACGGCAGCGGCGGACGCGGCGCGATCGCGGTGGCTCATGTGGTCCTGCAGCTGGGTGGGGAAGTCTCCCATGTGAAGGATGGGACCGCTGGAAAGCGCGCAGGCCCGCTCTATGGCGTGCTCGAGTTCACGAACGTTGCCGGGCCAGTCGTACTCTGCCATGAGGCGGAGGGCGTCGTCGGCGAAGGTGTAGGTAAGGCCGTTCTCACGGCGCATGCGTTCGAGGACGTTGGCGGCCAGCAGGGGTATGTCCGCTTTGCGATCGCGCAGGGGCGGAATGCGAACGTTGACGACGTTGAGGCGAAAGAAAAGGTCTTTGCGGAAACGTCCCTGCTCGACCATGAGGTGGAGGTCGCGGTTGGTGGCGGCGAGGATGCGGGCGGCGATCGGGACGGAGTGAGTGGCACCGACGGGGCGGACTTCCTTCTCCTGCAAGGCTCGGAGGAGCTTGGCCTGAAGGTCGAGGGGCAGCTCGCCGATTTCGTCGAGGAAGACCGTGCCCCCGGCTGCGGCTACGAGTAAGCCGTCTTTGGATCGATTGGCTCCGGTGAACGCGCCTTTGACGTAACCGAAGAGCTCGCTTTCGATGAGGGTGGGCACGAGCGAGCCGCAATCGACCGGGATAAAAGGCCGTTCGGCGTTCGAGCCGTTGAAGTGGATGGAGCGCGCGACGAGCTCTTTGCCGGTGCCCGACTCGCCGAGAATGAGGACGGGATGGGCGGTGAAGGCGACTTTGGAGAGGATGCGGTAGAGCTTTTCCATCTCCGGGCTGCGGCCGATGAGGTTGCCCATGCCCTTCTGGGTGCGGAGGCGTTCGCGCAGGGCGCGGGCTTCCATGTCGAAGTGGCGGCGCTGGGCGGAGCGTTCGAGGACCGTGGCGAGTTCTTCGAGGGCGAAGGGTTTGGTGAGATAGTCGTTGGCGCCGGTGCGCATGGCTTCTACGGCGGAGATGACGGTGGCGTAGGCGGTCATGACGATGACGGCGGTCTCGGGGTGTTTGGACTTGACCTCTTCGAGCAGCATCAGGCCGCCGCCGCCGGGGAGTTTGAGGTCCAGCAGCATCAGGTCTACCGGGTAGCGCTGCAGGTGAGCGCGGGCGGAGGGGACGGAGTCGGCGACGTGGGTAAGGAAGCCCATGCCGGCGCCGATTTCGGCACACGCGTTGCGGACGGAAGGGTCGTCGTCTACGACCAGAAGCTGGAGGGATGGAATGCGATCCGGTGTGGGTGCGGTTTTGTCCGCATAGGGCGCGGGTGGGTATGAAACCAGTAACTTCGGACCCGTGGGCAGCTCGAAAAATGGGTCCGGTTTGGAAATCAGCATGAAAGTGTCGATCCTGCGCGGTGCGTGCGCCTGGTGGAGGGAACGATGGGGTTGAAGCTTACCGCTGTGGTCAGCGGGATGGGCCATTCGATACGCAAGGAGGTGCCGTGGCCCGGTCGAACTTTAATGGAGAGTTTCCCGTGGGTGGATTGGAGCAGATCGGCTATGACGCGATGACCGAGCCCGTGGACGGCGCCGTGCGGCAGTGGCGTCGGGTTGAGAAAACTGGCGGCGATTTCGGGCGCCATGCCGGGTCCGTTGTCGGCGACGGTGAGGCGGAGACGGGTCTCGTTACCGTTGACGCTGATGCGTATACGGCCGGCACAAAGGGTACCGGACGCGTCGACCGGCGCATGCGTGCGCAAGGCCATCGCGGCATTGCGGGTGAGGTTGACGAGCAGGCGTTCGAGGACTTCCTTGTCGAACGGGAGGAATGGCAGACGGGGGGCGACCACCATGACTACGGTGGCGTCCGGCGCAGCCAGGGTGCGGAGCAAGGGGCCGAAGGCGCGGACTACGGTGGCCGAGGACTGTCGGATTACGTCGTGAGCGGTAAAAGGGTCCTCGCCGTGCAGAAGGCGGTTGATGAGAGCTCCGCTGCGGTCAGACAGGAGGCTGAGTTCCCGGGCGTAATGAAGATGCTCGGGGCGCAGAACGCCGGGGAGACCGAGGAGAGAGGAATATAACGCGAGGCCCTGCAACAGATTCCCAGCGTCGTGGGCGAGGCCCGGACCTTCGGCAACAGACAGGGGAGTTTCGGGTCGGTTTAGGTTCCGTGCGGCTGTGAGGCTCAGCGGTTCTGCCTGCATGGGTCCATGCTCCGGATTGTGTGTTTCTTTTACGTGCTATTGGCGGGAACTGTATCACGTTGAGGGCCAAACTGGGAGTTTCCCCATTTTGGCCTGATTTATACCAAAATGGGGACGTCCATGCGTGTTGCGCCTTTTTGGGTCCACGGAGGGGGATTTCCCGAAAGAGGAACGCCGGGCGGCGCGGTGTGGGCTAAGTGATGATTGGACGGAACTTGAGCGGATTCCCGCTATGGGCGCGATTCCCATATCGGTGAATCGCCTTTTGCGTGCGGAGCCGCCGCGGGAAGTTCCTATAATGGCGGGATGGATTATGAGAAGTTTTTTAGAAGTGGAGGGCGCGCCGCGGATGAAGGGCGCGTCCTGCGGTTGACGCCGGGTTTTGTGCAGACGGCAGAGGGTTCGGTGCTGATCGAAGTGGGTTATACGAGGGTTTTGTGTAACGCCACCGTGGACACGGGTGTCCCAGGATGGATGCGGGGCTCCGGGCGGGGGTGGGTGACGGCGGAGTATGGGATGCTTCCGCGGGCGACGCTGACGCGGAGTCCGCGGGAGTCTGAGCGCGGCAAGGTGGGCGGGCGGACGCATGAAATTCAGCGGCTGATCGGACGGAGCCTGCGCAGCGTGGTGGACATGAAGCTGCTGGGAGAGCGGACGGTGATTCTGGACTGCGATGTGCTGCAGGCCGACGGCGGGACACGGACGGCGGCGATTACGGGGGCGTGTACCGCTCTGGCGATTGCGCTGGGCAAGCTGGTGGAGGCGGGGACTCTGAAGGAGTCACCGCTGAAGCAGATGGTGGCGGCGACGTCTGTGGGGGTGGTGGATGGGGCTGTGCTGCTTGACCTGGCCTATGAGGAGGACTCGCGGGCGGAGGTGGACATGAATGTGGTGATGACCGCGGATGGGGGGCTGGTCGAAACGCAAGCGACCGCCGAAAAGGGCACGTATACTCGCGCGCAGCTGGACGAGATGCTGGACGTTGCAGCGAAGGGTATTGGAGAACTGCTGGCGGCGCAGATGGTTTGTTTGAAGGCAGGGAAGTGATGATGAAGCGTTGGCTGGTGGTTTGCTTGTTGGTGGTGGGTTCGGCGGGGGCCCAGAAGGAGCGGTACTCGCAGTCGCACCGTCCTGATCCTCTGGATTATCCGCTGACTGTGCGGGTGACTCATGCGCGGGTGACGGGGGCTGGGACCGCGGGGGTGCTGCACCTGGATGCGCTGGTCGATGGCAAGAAGGTTGAGCTGGAGACGCCGGCGTCGGGGCTGCTGCATATCGGCGAGTATCGGGCGCGGATTGTGGCGCAGGACGATAAGAAGTCGGGGTGGTTCAGCCGCTCGTATGAACTGCTGTTCAGCGATGGGACGCATGTGGTTTTTGTTGAGGTTGCCGAGTCGGAGTAGGAGGTGTGAGCGATGGAGTGCGAGCATTTTGACAACCTGGGACCGGAACCGGGTCCCGCGGCGAGCTACAGGAAAGGGTGCGCGGAGTGTATCGCGATGGGCGATACCTGGGTGCATCTGCGGGAGTGTCTGAACTGTGGGCATGTGGGCTGTTGCGATTCGTCCAAGAACAAGCATGCGACGAAACACTTTCATGCGACCAAGCATCCGGTGATGAGGTCGGTTGAGCCGGGGGAGAGCTGGGGCTGGTGCTTTGTGGATGAAGTGATGGTCGAGCTTGGCTAAGGAGAGACGATGAAGATTCATGACGTGGCAGAGCCGATCGAAGCGACCCGCGCGAATTTGTCGGGGTCGACGTTTACGAAGGTCAACCTTACGGGCGCGGTTTTCAGCGATGTGAATCTTTCCGGTGTGACGGTCGAGAACGTCAAGCTGGCGGATTCACGATGGAACAATGTCAATCTTTCGGGGCTCCGGATTACGGATGCGAACCTGTCGCACGCGTCGATTGCACAAAGCTGCACGCACGGGATGACGATCGACGGGATTGCTGTTGAAGATATGCTGGCTGCTTATCGAGCGGCCAACCCGAAGGTTTGATCCTCACAGCAGCGCGGCTGTTATTCTTGGCTCGTACTCATAGAGGAGTTTTCGATGGCAGACGAAGCAGTTCATATAACGGTGCGGCCTAACGGCCCGCTGCGGGTTGAAGGTCACATTATTCTGAAGGACGCCGACGGCAAGGAGTGGGACCTGACCGGCAAGCCGGCTATCAGCCTGTGCCGCTGCGGGTTGAGCGAGAAGCGGCCGTTCTGCGACGGGTCTCATGCGCGGCAGGAGTGGAAGTGCATGGCTAGCCCCGGAAATCTCACCGGACAATAACGAAGAGCCACAGAGACGAGGAGCGTGCGATGAGACAGGCGCGGATGCTGGTGTGCGCGGCAATGGTGGTTTTGGGATTGCCCGGTAATCTTGTCGCGCAAAATGCGACAACGGAAATTCCGTATAGCCGCTCCGAGGCGATGATCCCCGTCCGCGATGGCGTGAAGCTGCATACGATCATCCTGCGGCCTGCTGGCAGCGAGAAAACCGGCGTGGCGTTGCCGTTCCTGCTGCAAAGAACGCCTTATGGCGTGGCTGAAGTCTCAGCGGCAGTGGTCAACCGCAGCAAGCCCGAACTTGCGGCGAGCGGCTACATCTTCGTTTACCAGGACATTCGCGGGCGGTACACGTCCGAAGGCACGTTTGTGATGAACCGGCCAGTTGTGGCGCACCATGCCAAGACCGACGTGGATGAGACTACGGACACACGCGACACCATCGACTGGCTGCTGAAGAATGTGCCCAAAAATAACGGTAAAGTTGGCGTGATGGGTGTGAGTTACGGTGGGTTCCTGGCGATGATGGCGGGGATCGATGCGCATCCGGCGGTGAAGGCGATCAGTCCTCAGGCTCCCATGACCAACATCTGGCTGGGGGATGATTTCTTCCATAATGGAGCGTTTCGCCAGACGTACGGGTTTGATTATGTGCAGCAGCTCGAGGCTCAGAAGACCGATGCGCGGGTGAGTGCGAAGGGCGACCAGTTCGACTTCTACCTGGAGCACGTGAACTTTGCGGGTGCGGCCAAGTCGGCGGGAATGACGGATCTTCCAACGGCGCGCGTTTTTCTGACGCAGCCGAGCTATGTGAAGTTCTGGCAGGACATGGCGGTTGAGCCGCACCTGCACAAGCCCGAGGTTCCGACGCTGGAAGTGGGCGGCTACTGGGACCAGGAAGATATGTGGGGAACGCAGGCGGAGTATGCGGCTCTGCGTCCGAATGAGGCGGCGAACGATCCGCAGCATAAAGTTTTCATGGTGCTGGGACCGTGGAACCACGGGGGATGGGCTCGCGGTCCAGGGGCGCAGCTGAGCAGCGACTTTGGGAAGATCACTTTTGGCGGCGCGGCGACTGGACAGTACTACCGGGATAAACTGGAAGCACCGTTTTTCGAGTTCTACCTGAAGGGCAAGCCGGGGTTCGACCTTGTCGACACGGCCAGCTTCCGGACGGGCGAGAATGC
>CAZZYB010000070.1:0-12235 GCA_964658125.1 uncultured Acetobacteraceae bacterium
CTTCGCACAATAAATCTGTCAATTCCGGTACTCAAACAGGCTACGGTGCCGTCGTTGCCGGAATCTGCGTTGTGCCTCCTGGAGGCTGTACATGAAATTTCTGCGTTGTCCGCGACTCGCATTTCTACTCGCTTTATCGATGCTTTCGACCTTGCTTTGCCTTCCCGGCCATACGCAGACTGGCGGCGGTAACATTCAGGGCATCGTGTCCGACTCGACTGGCGCGGTGATCCCCAATGCGGTCGTGACGGCGAAGAGTCTGGCTACTGGTGTGGTGACTACACGTAAAACGACGCACGCGGGTCTATACAACATCGGCCCCCTCCAGGTCGGTGAATACACCTTGAGCGTCAGTTCCGGTGGCTTCGGCACTCATACCCAGGACCACATCCAGGTGGACGGCCTGGCTGTCGTCTCGCTCAACGTGACCCTGACCCCGGGCAATCAGGAGGTGATCGAGGTATCGACACCCGCGCTCAACGGTGCTAACGACACGGTTGGAGATACGGTGAACAGCCAGGACTACCAGCTGCTGCCGCTGATCCTCAGCAACGCGCCAAGAAATCCAGTAGCCTTCGTCAACCTTGCCAACGGAGTTGACTCCACCCGCGGTTACAACGGCGGGGCCGTCAATTACCACAACGAGACCTACCTCGACGGTGTGGTCGCCACCGGCATCAATCAGCAGGGGGCAGCGAATAATACCAGCCTGGGCGCCATCATCGAGGCAGTCGATGAATCCGAAGTACAGACCATCGGTATTTCAGCGAAGTATCAGGGACAGGGATTCAATAACTTCACCATGAAGTCCGGTTCAGACAAGTTCCATGGGACGGGCTTTGAGTTCTTCCGCAATACGGTACTCGATACCTGGAACTCACTGTCGAAGTCGGTGATCAACCCCGCAACCGGAACCGCCACCAAGCCGATTGAAAAGCAGAACGAATACGGGTTTGTGGTGGGCGACCCCATCAAGCGCGAGAAGCTTTTCTTCTTTGTAGGCTTTGAGAAGATGGCGTATCGCAGCCTGCCAAACCCTTCAAAGTACACACTGCCCACGCTGGCCATGCGGACCGGCGATTTCTCCCATCTTCACGACCCGACCAGCGCAGGCGGGGGTGGCGCTACGTACCATATCTACGACCAGGCAACGACCACCTGCATCAACAGCGGTTCGCAGTGCCGGCGCAACGCGTTTGCGAACGACGTTATCCCGCAGGCACGTCTTTCGCCTGTCTCCGTCGCTGCACAGAAATTTCTACCCACCAATTTACTTAATACCGATGTCACCAACAACTATCTAGGCAGCATCGGCGCTGGAAACGACTACTTCAAGGCAAGCGCAAAGCTGGATTACAACCTCACTAAGTCTCACCGTCTAAGCGCGCTCTATCTGGCTGGGCAGCGAGCGGATTCAGCCGGCGCACTCGACAGTGGCACGGTCCTTCCGATGCCCTATTCTGCGACGTTTCTCACCAAGCTCTATAACGTTTCCTACATCGTAGGCGATACATGGACCATCTCCCCGACGATGGTCAACAACCTCAAGTACAGCTACTTCCGCGGCGAAACCGTCCAGGCGGACCCGACCATGCAATCGCAGTACGCAATCTCGACCCTGGGAATTCAGAACGCGCCTCCCGGATGGGGCGCCGGTAGTTTTTTCAAGATCGCGTTCAGCGGCAATAACGGCCTGACGAGCTGGGACGGCAGCGGCACGACGCTCAACACAAACAGGCCTCAGAATCTCATCACGAACACCTATGGCCTCACCGATGACTTCCAATGGGTTCGTGGACGTCACAATATCTCGGTGGGGGCGCAGATGGAGTGGTATCAATACAACTCCGCTCTCCCGGCTACCGGCACGACCGTCAGTTTCACCTTCGACACGTCGACCAGCGCTATGTTCACAGGTCAGGACCCGGCCGGTGCAACCACCGGGCCGGTGTACGGGTCGAGTGGAGTCACCACCACCAGCGGAAACGCCTATGCCGGCTATCTTCAGGGTGCGACAACATCGGCCTTCGTAGCGGACCAGCGTAACCTCGGCGTGTTGGGTGGGCGATTCAAAGCCCTATCGCCCTATGCACAGGATGACTGGAAGGCATCGAAGAATCTCACCATCAACGTCGGCCTGCGCTGGGACATCTATGGCACCTATCACGAAGTGCAGGACCGCATGAGCTTCTTCAATCCGGATATTCCCAATCCGATCGCTCACGGCGCCATGGGTGTCATTGAATACAACGGTTACAAGAACCAGTATTACTGCCAGTGCCGCACCCGCATTCAACAGTACCTGGGCAACGTCGAGCCTCGTTTCGGCTTTGCTTTCCAAGCCGCTCCCGATACAGTATTGCGTGGCTCCTACGGAATCTCCGCAACCCATGCAAACGGCACAGGAGGCCGCGGCGGCGCTCGCGAAGGAACCAACCAGATTGGTCTGGCCGGAAGCCAAACAGCAGGTCAATTGCTGGGCTACGAGTCGCCCTTCAACTGGAACAATCCGCTCTTCGTACCTTCGCCTGCGACGTTCGATAACACCTATGGCGTAGGTTACACCACGACGCCCGGCTTTACTGGAACGCCCGCAACCGTGTTCTATGACGAGCCCTATCTCGGCGGACGTAGTCCTTACTACCAGAACTTCAGCTTTGGTATACAGAGGGCTATCACGAGCCGGACAACTGTTTCCGCCGATTACACCGGGTCGCTTGGTCATTTCATCTTCAACGGCAACGGTCACGGTATCTACAGCAACCAGATCCAGCCCGGCTATCTGGTTCTCGGTTCCCTGCTGACGTCGCCAGCAAATACCGCTAACCTCGCAGCCGCAAACACTATCCTCACAAAGAACGGTCTGCCAAACATTACTCTTCCCTTCACAAACTTCAATCCGGCCGCGGCCATTGGACAAGCACTCCGTCCGTTTGCACAGTACGGTATCTCGAATAACTTTCAGAGCGACGGCAACTCGGCCTATAACGCATTCGAATTCTCTCTAAAACAGAGGGCCTATCACGGTCTTTCGTTGACGATCAATTACACCTACTCGAGATTGATCGACAACATCGCCAATCGGACTTCAACTTACAACCATGCCTACGCCTGGAACACGGATAATGGTCCCCAGTCCTTGCACGTATATGGAAGCTGGGTCACGCCGCCGACCGGTAGCAGCCGCCTTTTGCGTGCTATCTCCGGGGGCTTCATCGTGTCGGGTATCTATTCTTATAACTCTGCCAATCCTTTGGTCTTTACAACCTCGTGCGCCGGCTACTTCACGTACTTCGGAGGTTGCCGTCCAACCCTCAATCCCGCTTTCACAGGTTCCGTCAGAACCAATGTGCCATACGGTTCGGCGACCTTTACTAAACCGGCTTTTGTGGCCTCGGCTGCTTCCTCGACCAATGCGCCGTTCATCACGTCGACAACGGCTTTCGGAAATGCGCCTAATGCGAATGCCTATGGCGTAACCGGTCCGAGTACCAAGAACCTTGACGCAAGTGTTCGACGCTCATTCGGCCCGTTTGAGGGCTTCCGCATCACGGTCGGCGCGGACCTCTTCAACGTGACGAACCATGTCGAAGCTTCTCCAAGTCTCAACACCACGAGCGCAACCGCCTTTGGTATCGCGACATCGCAATCCAACCAATCACGCAAGGCACAGCTCAACGCGAAAATAGAGTTCTAGTCGCGAATGAATGATCCAAATAAAAAGCGGTCCCGCGATGGGGCCGCTTTTTACTCGTACTTCAGCCGAGTCAGTCCATAGCGCGAATACCACACGCGACGGGGTAACCGAGACCTTTGGCAGGTAGCACGGGCTTTGATACACGTCACTGTGAAGGAACTGATGTCTTTGGACTATCCACATGGCGCGCGACTTTGAATGCGGACATGCGGACGAGTAAGACCATGCCTATCAATAGCGCGGCCAGCGTTGTACCCGTTATCCACAGAAAACGCTTTATATCAAAACCCTTGTTCACGTCATTCGGGTTTCGATTCATAGCACGGCTTCCTCCTCAGAAGGTGTTCGTCACCCGGTTTGTCATCGACCCCGGCAACGGCGCAACTTGCATGGTCGAGAATTGAAACGAAGATAGCTTGCCTCCCCATAAGGCTGCACCAGAAGGCTAAATAGCCAGTCCTGCGAAGCTACCACATTGGAATTTTTTGGATGTCCGGCTAGTAGTCAGGGTTGTCCATCGGGAACCTGTGTTGGCGTTTGGAACACCACGGCTACAACGCCCAATCGGTCGGGACTGTCAGTCGGGGAGCCTGCATTCCAGGCAAATTAATTATGCCGGTGGAGGCCGCCTGGCGCTAGAGAAGAAACGTTGGTGCTGGAGTCTTTCAACATCTGTCAGCTATCCGACACAGGCGTCGTCCAAGCTTGTAGGGCGCTAGTTGCTTGCATCTAACGCAACATGGGAATCAAGAGTCCTCTTACAACCGTAGCCGACGTGCTCGTCGAGATGCTTCAAAAGGCGGGAGTCAAGAACGTCTATGGAGTCGCTGGTGATTCGTTGAACGGATTAACCGACTCTATCCGCGCCCATGATGGCATTGACTGGCGAATGGTCCGACACGAGGAAGTAGCGGGGTTTGCCGCGGGTGGCGAATCACAGATCACGGGTCAGCTTACCGTATGCGCTGGAAGCTGCGGCCCTGGCAATCTTCATCTCATCAATGGTCTCCACGATTGCCACCGCAGTCGAGTTCCGGTTCTTGCTATCGCTACCCAGGTTCCTTCCGCCGAGATGGGCACCAACTACTTTCAGGAAACTCGGCCCGAGCATCTCTTCATGACTTGTTCGGATTTCTGCGAAATCATTTCCACCCCGGAACAGATGCCTCGAGTACTTGCCATCGCGATGCGTACAGCCATCGCAAAGCGTTGCGTTGCTGTCGTTGTGATTCCCGGGGACGTACTTACGAAATCGTGCTCTTCCGCAGCGATCGAGCTTGGCCTGGACGCACCTGCCGCCGCTGTCCTGGCTCCCGCGACGAGCCTGAAGCAAGCGGCAGAGCTGCTCAACTCCACGAAGAAAGTGACTATCCTGGCTGGCGCTGGCTGCTCTCAGGCAAGGTCAGAGCTGCTTGCAGTTGCCCAGGTGCTTCAGGCACCGATCATTGCGGCGTTGCGAGGCAAAGACTCCATCGAACACGACAACCCATTCTTTATAGGACTCAACGGTCTCCTCGGCATGACCTCTGCCTATAAGGCAATGCAGGATTGCGACACCTTGTTGATGCTGGGGACGGATTTTCCTTATTCGCAGTTTTTTCCCGGGGGCAACAAGGTCATCCAAATGGATATCCGCGGGGAACAGATTGGGCGGCGTACCCGTGTAGATGTAGGCCTTATCGGGGACGTGAAACATACTCTCCAGGCCCTTATGCCGCTTCTCAAAAAGCATAAGAGCGGGCACCTTGAAGATGCCCTGAAGCATTTCGGGAAGGTCCGTAAAGAGCTCGACGATCGCGCCGTTGGGGAACCCGGGAAAACACCGATCCACCCCCAGTACCTTACAAAGTGCATCAGCGACCTTGCTGCTGATGACGCTGTCTTTCTTTGCGATGTAGGTACGCCGACTACATGGTCCGCGCGCTACTTGAAAATGAACGGCAAGCGTCGACTGCTTGGGTCGTTCAACCATGGGACCATGGCCAACGCTATGCCTCAAGCTATCGGCGTTCAGTGTGGTGCACCGGAGCGGCAGGTGGTAACGCTCTCCGGCGACGGGGGAATCTCCATGATGCTTGGCGATCTTCTGACCCTGCGCCAGTTATCGGTTCCCATAAAGATCGTCGTTTTCAACAATGAATCGCTGGCCTTTGTGGAACAGGAGATGAAGGCCGGCGGCATCGAGGTGTACGGCACCCACTTCAAGCCTCAAAATTTCGCCGCGATCGCGAACGCGGCAGGTATTCGCGGGTGGCGCGTCGACACTCCTGAGCAGGTGATCCCGGCGCTGACCGAGGCTTTTGCGCACCCCGGTCCGGCGCTGGTCGATGTGGCCGTTGCACGTCAGGAACTCTCGTTGCCGCCCACGATCCAGCTGGCTCAAGCAGCAGGTTTCAACCTCTACATGCTCAAAGCGATGCTGCACGGCGATGGGCACGAAGTTCTGGATCTAGCAAAAACAAATTTATGGCGGTAGAGCGAGCGGTCCCGCATTTCGCGCGACTCGTTACTTCTGCATCAGAATGCGAAAGAGAGTCCCTGGCAGCCGGCGACAGAACTTTTGACCATCCGGTGAGAATTCGTTGCAACCATCTGGCTGCGAACTGAATCTCTCCGTGTGCGTCGGTCGGCGCGAAATATTCGCCGCTACGCTTTTGTCGGGATCAGGTCGGCGAAGACATCGCACCCGCAAGGGTTATGCAGATTGGAGACCAAGATGGCGCAATTTATCGGTGAAGTAAAGTGGTTCAACAATGCCAAGGGCTACGGCTTTGTGGGGCGCGATGGCGGTCCCGATGTGTTTTGTCATTTCAGCTCGATTGTTCAAGCGACTGGGTACAAGTCGCTCAAAGAAGGCGAACAGGTCGAGTTTGATGTGATCCAGGGAGACAAAGGTCCTCAAACGGATCAGGTGAAGCGGCTCCACGCCAAGTAAGAACGAACGACCGAACCTGACTGACACGGAATGCCCGCGTCGCTATGAGCAAGCTTGAGGTACATAGGGCCGGGTTAGTTCTGGACGAAGTGCGGATTGACGCGCTACACGTCTTGCATTGAGGCAGCGATGACCACTCACAGAAAGTCGAGCATCCGATACCGAACTGTGATCTCCATAGTTGTTCTCATGGGGCTTGAATGGGTACTCTTGGTTGGTGGAGTCAAGCCTCAGGAAATGCTTGTTGGAGCCCTCTCCGTCATAGCGGCAACGGCATTCCTTTCCTCTATCCTGCGCTCCCAGAAACTGGAGCTTAACTTCACGCTTCGCGATGTCGCGAAAATATGGCGAGTTCCCTGGTACATCCTCGACAACACCTTAACTCTCTGCGATGTCCTCATCAAAGACGTCTTCGGTCTGCAGCCAGCCGGCTCGTACTACCGTGTTAGCGGCTTCAAGACCAGCAAGACTGACCCTACACTGGTCGCGCGGCGCGTGCTTGCGACCGCCTACACAACGGTATCGCCTAACTCCATCGTCATCGGGATCGACTATGAGCAAAGCCGGATGCTTCTTCACCAGATAAAAAGGGGTGAGGTCTCGAAAATGACGAAGCAATTGGGAGGACAGCCATGAATGTGTGGCTTGCCGCCGCCGCTGCCGTCTCTGCAACGCTGGTCCCATGCGCGGACATGGCGCTGCGAGGAAACCCTGAAAGGCGTCTCGTAGGGCTGGAGATGGCAAGCATCCTCGTCACGGTGGTCCTCGTTCTGCTGACCATCGGATCTGGACGATTGCCGTTCATCGATCTCCCGCTGGCGCTCGCCATCATGTCCTTTGGCGGTGGTTTGGTGTTCGCCAGGTTCCTGGGGAAACACCTATGAGCCTGCACACCATCATCACCAATAGCCTCCTGGGTATCGTGGTCCTGACCTGCTGGATCGGCGTCGCGGGGATGTGGTGGATGAAGCAGCCCATCCAGGCGCTGCATTACATTTCGGTGCCGGCATCGTTGGGGATCATCGTGCTTTCCATAGCTGTCTTCGTCGAGGAAGGTAATTCGCAAGCCTCGTGGAAAACCCTTCTCATCGCAATTGTCGTGCTGGGTATCAACGCTGTTGTCGGGCACGCAACGGGGCGCGCATTTCGCACCCGAGAAGCGGGTCACTGGGAACCGCTGGACGGCGATCGCATCGAGTTCGTGCGCGAAACGGAGTCGAAATGAACTGGTTTGGAGCCGCCCTTTTATTGCTGGTCGCTATCTCCGGATTCGCGGTGGTGCATACCCGCGATGTCACCTGCCAGGTGATCTCACTGGGTTTCTACGGAACTTTGATGGCTTTAGTCTTCTTCTTTTTTCAAGCACCTGATGTGGCGCTGTCACAAATCACAGTCGGCATGGTCGCGCTGCCCCTCATGGTCATGCTGGCGATATCCCGCATGAAGTTCCGGGACAAGGTAAAGTCGGGAGCTTCTCAGCCAGGAGACCGTCATGACTGAGAAGGTCCGAACTCGCCTATTTCTTATCGCCGGTCCGGCGTTCCTTGGCCTTTATTGTTTTTCCGTGCTCAATCTACCGCCCTGGGGCCAATATCGAGGACCCTACGGAGACGCCATCTCTCGCCTGGCGGTCTTCGAGCGCCACGCGACTGACGCGGTCAACGCGATCAACTATGACTACCGCGCGTTCGACACCCTGGGCGAAGAATTCATCCTCTTCACGGCTGTTCTGGGAGTCATGATGCTTCTTCGCCGTGAGGGACCGTCGCCCCAGCAACGGGTTCAAAAACTAACTGACGACAGGAAATTGAGCACCACCGTGCGCGCAGTCGCCGTTCCCGCCATCCTCCTGACCCTGGTCTTTGGTCTTTACATCGGTCTCCACGGACAGCTCACACCCGGCGGCGGATTCCAAGCCGGCGTCATCCTTGCCACAGCCCCGTTTCTGCTCTACGTTTGCGAAAACACAGAGGCTTTCCGGCGCGTCACGTCTCATTTAGCCATAGAAATAACCGAAGCTGCCGGTGCTGCTTCCTACGCAATGATTGGGCTTGCTCCCCTTCTCTTCGGCCTTCCTTTGCTCACGAACATACTGCCCCTCGGGACGACGGGGGAAGTATTCTCGTCCGGAACTATTGCACTCATCAGTGCTT
This sequence comes from uncultured Acetobacteraceae bacterium, assembly GCA_964658125.1. GTDB lineage: Bacteria > Acidobacteriota > Terriglobia > Terriglobales > Acidobacteriaceae > Granulicella. Next base: position 8,786 of record CAZZYB010000070.1, read on the forward strand.
GCGTTGGCGTCGAAGTTACCGCCGCATTCCTTTTGGTCACTTACACGTACCTTCAAGAAATCATCACCGGCGAAGTCCCCGAAGGGTGAATATATGCCTCATGTGCTCAACTCGTTTCCCTACTTCGTAGCCGCATGGTTGTTCTTTTGCGGCCTGTACGGTCTGGTCACAAGCCGCCACCTCATTCATGCGGTCGTTTGCCTCGCTATATTGCAGAGCTCTACCTATGTACTGTTGCTTGGAATTGGACATCGAGTTGGCGGGGCTGCACCGATATTCGCCGATATCTCTCCAGGGCGCCTCACCGTCGACCCCGTCGTGCAGGCTCTGATGCTCACAGATGTCGTTGTCGAAGCGGTGGTGGTAGCGCTCCTATTGGCGATGGTCGTCAAGGCTTACGAGAAATCAGGATGCGTGTCGCCCGAAGATCTTCGGACGATGAAAGGTTGAGTAAATGACTCTCCCCTTCGTCCCTCTTCCGGTTGTAATTCCGCTGGTTGGCGCCGCACTGTTGGCGAGTCTCCGCAAATGGGTCTCGCGTGCTGTAGCGGACACCATTGGCATTGCCTTCGCGTTCGCAACTTTACTCATCGCGGTGACCATCCTCTGGAGCGCAACCCACGGCGTGAGTACTTACTGGTTTGGAAACTGGTATCCGCGCGGTTCGATGGTGCTCGGCATCGGCTTTGTCGTGGAACCCATCGGCGCTGGCCTTGCTGTCCTCGCCGCATTGCTGACGACTTTGGCAATGCTGTTTTCCTGGCGCTTCGTGGACGCCGGCGGCAACCACTTTCAGCCGCTGATGCTGGTCTTCCTCGCCGCAATGTCCGGATTCGTCCTCACCTCGGACATCTTCAATCTCTTCGTCTTCTTTGAACTTATGAGCACAGCGGCCTTCGCCCTCTGCGGCCTGAAAACCGCGGAGCCGGCGCCCCTGCAAGGCGCATTCAATTTCGCCATCACCAATACGATCGCAGCGTTTCTCGTACTTACCGGACTCTCCATGCTCTACGCCATCACCGGCGCATTGAACATGGCGCAGATAGGCCTTGCGCTCGGCGCGAGGCACGATCCCGTCGTGCTCTTTGCCTTTACGCTCATCACCTGCGGATTTCTAATCAAGTCCGCCATCGTCCCGTTTCATCTGTGGCTCCCCGATGCACACGCCGTGGCGCCGACGCCGGTGTGCGTGCTCTTCTCGGGGATCATGGTGGAACTTGGTCTCTACGCCATTCTGCGGGTGCATTCCGTTATTTTTTTGGCAGCCCTATCTCCGCATGCTTCGCGACTTCGCATGATCCTCATCGTATTCGGAGGCGCGACGATCGTGCTGGGCTCGCTGATGTGTTACGCCGAGCACCACCTCAAACGGATGCTCGCGTTCTCAACGATCAGTCACGCCGGTCTTATGCTGGTGGCCCTTGGCGTGCAGGGACCGATGGCAGTCGCCGCCATGCTGACCTACCTGCTGGCCCACGCTCTCATCAAATCGGGACTCTTCTTCACGACGGGCATCATGCTCCATCGCCTGAGGTCGATTAGCGAAATGGAGCTCTTCGGAACAGGTACTCGCCTCAAATGGACGGCCCTGCTCTGGTTTTCCGGCGCAGTGGGGCTCGCTGCCGCGCCACCCTTCGCTACAACTATCGCAGAGGCGGGCGTCTCAAAAGCGGCCGAGCAAGCCGGGCTTCCAGGGCTCTCCGTCCTCTTTCTCTTTGCGGGAGTGCTGACCTCCGCGGCGGTGATCAGAGTCGGAGCGCATGTATTTCTCGGCTGGGGATCTCAGCCCCTAACCGACAGCGCCGCGGAAGTCGGGGAACTCCCCGAGACAAAATCCGAAGACCGGCGAGCACTCTGGTACCACTACGCGCCTCCAATTCTGTGTTTCCTGTTCGCAATTGTTTTGAGCGTGTTGCGCGGATGGTTGCCGCCCCTCCAAAGCGCGGCTGCATCGCTTGTGGATCAAGGTGTGTATCTGCACACCGTATATTTTGGACGAGGCATCCACATACTTGGCCCGGAGTGGAGTACAGAACTGCCGGTGGCCTATGGTCGCGGCTGCCTCGCCGTCGCTCTCGCGGCGGGCCTCGCCGCCACGTCGGTATTCCGAGATAAGATCCCACGCCGTTTGCGCCTCGGTGCGTTCATGGAACGAGGCGTTCCAGCACTGCGAACAATGCAAAGCGGACACCCCGGCGACTACGTGCTGTGGATCACCATCGGCTTGGCGATCTTCGGCCTTGCATCGGTCACGTTCTTACGTTCCTAGCGGGCGCCACGGCGACGCTACGAACGAACGATCCGAACTGTGGAAGGTCATGCACGACATGCTCGTCGCCCACTCAAGTCAATGAGCAGCTTGAGTAGGCAGGCAGCCGCCTTCGGGGCCACGCTGCCGGCACTAACCTTCTTTCTCGCAAGCTTGAAAGCCGGCGAGCGGGTCATGCTTCGCGCCATATAGGAAGCTTCGTCCGCTCTCTTCGCAGCCGTATTGGCCCCCTTATTGATAACCCTTCGCTCATGATGAGTCAGTCCTTAGGAACCGGCAAAAAGCGTTTTCTCGGACGGCAACTGCGCACGCATCTCGGATTCGACCTGGTCCGCAATGCGGTGATAGGCAGCCTTGTCATCGCCCGCCTTGTAGTTGAAGACCACGCCCAGCGCGCCGATTGTCTTACCCGCCTTGTCTCGCAAAACGATTTCCGCTTCGAAGTGCGTACCCTTGGGGTCGACTTCGAGGTTTGGCTTGCCGGTGTGAATGCAGCGCATGTCGTCGTCATCGCCGATCTTTCCTATACGCCCGAAGTTGGATGCGACGATCACGTTGGGATGTCCCGGGGGCTGTGCGTGAATCGCCATCAGGATGACTTCGGGATGTTTTGCCAGCGCCTCGTCGAGCAGCTTCTGCGCGAACGGCGCCGGTTTGGTGTACGTTGGGTCCATTTCTTTGGCTTCAACCTTGCGCATTCCCGCCACGGCCTGCTCGCGAGTCTGCTGCGCCACGGTTGCCGCAGTAAGCGCGAACATCAATGCCAGCGCTCCAGTAAGTGGGGCTAATCTCTTCATGGTTCCTCCTGTTATTCGTTGAATGGATACTGCCTGGCTGGTCATGCCAACTCGGAGATGTAGTTAGAAAACGAGCTTCACTGCCATCTGTAGCTGGCGGTTTGGAATGACACCGCTGGTAATGACTCCGGCGTTGGCTTGGCTACCGCCGTTCGCGGCGAACAGAGTGCGGTTGCCGATCGGAGGAGCGAGGTTCGGATGATTCAGTGCGTTGTACGCTTCGGCACGAAATTGAAGATTGACGCGCTCGCTCAATTTCGTGTTCTTGACCAGCGAGAAGTCGAGATCGTTTAGTTTCGGTCCGCGCAGTGAGTTGCGGCCCGCATTGCCGTATACGGTCGTCCCGTCGGCGTTGGGGGTCGGGAAGGTGAAGCAGGCAAGGTT
>CAZZYB010000071.1:0-12093 GCA_964658125.1 uncultured Acetobacteraceae bacterium
CCCAGAAGAAGACCATCTGGGAGATCCGGGTGAGCTCGATTCTCAAGCTGGATCGGGCGGAGAAGGCCAGCCCGGAGGAGCAGGAAGCACACTCCCAACTCGATCTGGAAGCGGCCGCATAAGCCGCTTTCCCTCCATCAACTCAGGAGCCCGGTAAACGCCGGGCTTCCAACTCTGAGAGACATTCGCAATGAACACGCAGACCGCACACGAATTCCTAACCCGTTGCTTCCTTCCAGGAGAAACTCTTGCGGTGCTCCTCCGAAAGGAGAGACCTGCGACAACGATGCAGCGGATCGTCCGCCTTGAGCAGGTACTTTCGCCCCGTTATCTCGCTTGGCTTCGTTACGAGAATCAGAAAGACTCTAACGTCTATGTCGCTGCCAATCCGCTTCGCCCTGGCAGTCGAAGACGGACGAAGGAGAGCGTCGCGGAAGTTCGCCACCTCTACATAGACATCGACGTGGATGGTGAGGAGCGGATCGCGGCTCTCCGAACAACGGATGCCGTTCCCATTCCCACCGTCATCCTCTCCACGTCGCCGGGCAAGTTTCAGGCGCTTTGGAAGGTCCAAGGCTTCGATTTCGATCAGCAGGAGAACACGCTGAAGTTGCTTGCGATTGCCTTCGGTGGAGACTCTGCGTGCACAGACCGGAACCGCGTTCTTCGAGTGCCGGGATTCTGCAACTGTAAGTATGATCCTGCTCACCCTGTCACCGTGGATTACCCGAAAGAATGCATATATCGTCCCGAGGATTTCAAGCTCGATGATTCGCTGCTTGGATCTGTAGTAGTTGGTCGCAGAATCGCACGGGCGAACTCCACAAACAAGAACACCCATTCTGAGCATGATTGGGCTTGGGCTGTTCATCATCTCTCGCTCGGTACGGATGCCGGAGAACTCACGCTAACGCTTGCTTCCCGGCGAGCGGATAAACCCAACCCTCTTTACTATGCCCAGCGAACGATCGACATCGCTTCCGCTCGTCTCTTGCTGCATCAAGGCACAGCTATCGAAGACGTGATCGCCATGCTGGAACGTCGCCGCTCAGGAGAAGTTTCAGCGGCACTTTGCTCATCCAGAGCTCGCGAGATTGCGACCACCGCACAACGCATGATTGCCCGCCAAAAGTTGACTGCATTTCAAACCCCAAAGGAGAACCACAATGCCACTGCTTGAAGTCGTCCAAACCCGCCAGATCAGCGCGTCCATTCGCCTCACTGACACAACAGCTACCCAGGTCGATCAGTATGCCGCCTTCATCCGGGCTTGCGCCGATGATGTCGTCGAGCAAGCGCTTGCCTACGTCTTCAGCAAAGATCGCGACTTTCAGGACTTCCTGAAGACTCCGGAAGCTCGGAAGGTCGCATCGACGTTGCGTATTCGGAAAGTCCCGGCTGCTGAGGCTCCTGAGCCTGTAGCTCAGAAGCTCGCTTCAGCGTCGGTTCCTGCTCCGGCATCGCAAGCCAAAAGCGCATGATCCTCCATTTCATTCCGGGGCAAAGCCACAACGGTGCTGCGCACCGGAAGAATGTTGACACTCCATCCCTCGTAGGGTGGCGTTCGAGGCGACAAGCGTATGCAGATGTATACGCGCCTCGAATGAGCTTCTTACCGTACGACCGTATGCAACTGCATACCAAGCGTATTCAGTTGCATACGTCTCGCGGAGGCTATATGAACACGTTGAAACCAACTCCCAACCTGAAACTTGACACTCGCATTTCCCGTTCTCAAAGCCGTTCTGCGCGGTCGTGCGTGGCGCAGGCGCGCGTCACAGAAGAGGAGCACCTCGTTCTGCTTGCAGCCGCACGCTTGGACGGGAAGGCCCTCGGTGAGTGGGCGCGGGAGATTCTGCTGCGCGAGGCCCGTCGCTCCGCTGATGACCCACTCTTCACCGAACTCATCGCCACGCGAATGATCCTGCTCAATCTGCTCAAGCCGCTCGCCATGGGACAGGTTGTGACGCCCGAGGACTTCACTCGCATCAGCGCGACCGTGCGCTCGGACAAGCGGAAGGTCGCTCAAGAGATCCAGCAGCAGTACACCAAAGCAACGACGAAGGAGTTGTAGTCATGGCAACCCAATGGGGAAGAAAAGAGACGATCATCTGGCCTCCGCATGTTCCCATGCTGAGTTATACCGCCGTAGCGACGGCTTTACTTTGCACCTGCGTGCTGATCTGGCAGCGGTTCACATCCGTGCTGGAGCCTCTCCAGAAGAGCTACATCACGGAGTACATCCGGTCCGAGTCGGGTGGCCTGTTCAACGCACATGAGTCCTATCGATTGCTCTATCTGGGAGGCGGAAGAGGAAAGCCTCGCCTAGCGTTTCCCGTCGATTTTGTAGCAGGCCAAACCGTGCTTCCAACTGGAAATACGCTCCCTGTTGCCCTGTCGCCTTTGGCGGTCGCCCAGGGATACGATTGGCCCTTCAGAGGGGCCGAACAGAAGTTGGCTGACCAGTCTCTGCACCGGTGGCTCAGGCTCACGGTCTACGAGGGCAAGGGCCCTTTCGGGCTCTTCGCCCTCAGCTTCGTCGAGGGCGGAACCTGCACGGCTGCTATGCTCTGGTTCGCTGTTCCGTATGACATCAGGCGTTTCAAGCAGATGAAGTACGGGCGTATTTTGCGTGGCCCACAATTGCTTTCGCCCGAGGAATTTAACCGCAAGGAGAAGGGCGATGGCATCGGCTTCAAGACGACCGAGTTGGGCAAAATGATGCGGATTCCAGCGCGGAAGGAAGCGCAGCACTTCCAAATCATGGGCGACACCGGCGTCGGGAAGACCCAGCTCATCATGCAGATTCTCCGCCAGATTCGGGAACGCGGCGACTCTGCAATCGTCTACGATCCCGCTTGCGAATACCTGCAACGGTTCTACGATAAGGAGCGCGGCGACATCGTTCTGAACCCACTCGACGAGCGTTGCCCGTACTGGGGACCAGCTCATGAAATGGCTTCCAACGCCGAAGCCGATGCCATCGCGGCCTCGCTCTACCAGCCCACGACGGACGCCAAGGATGAGTTCTTCCATCAGACGCCGGCACAGATTTTCGCTCACCTATTGCGGAAAGGCCCGACGCCCCATCAGCTTGCGGAATGGATGGCAAGCAGCGACACGTTGGAAAAGCTGGTCGCTGGCACGGAGATGTCTTTCTACATCGACCGGAAGGCCGGACCCCAGCGGGCAGGCGTACTCGCGTCTCTCGGCTTGGTCGCAAAGTGCTTCCGTCTGCTACCAGAAAAGGATCAGACCGAGCGCGCATGGAATGCTCGGACATGGGCGAAGGAACGCAAAGGTTGGATCTTCATTACGTCCCGCCCGCCAGAGCGCGAAACACTTCGTCCTCTGCACTCGCTGTGGATTGACTTGCTTGTCATGCGGCTGCTCAGCGCCCCGCAGCCAGGTCAGAAGCCGGTATGGTTTGTAATTGACGAGTTGGCGAGTTTACAAAAGCTCCCGCAGCTCCATACCGCCATCACCGAGAACCGAAAGAGCAAGAATCCGCTTGTTCTTGGCTTTCAGGGGAAGGCACAGCTTGAGGTGACCTACGGCCATGTGGCAGAGGTTATGTTGTCGCAGCCCGCTACCAAAATCTTCATGAAGACGGCGGAACCGAAGGCGGCGGAGTGGATCTCAGAAGCTATCGGCAAAGTGGAGATCGAACGGTTGAAAGAGACAAAGTTTGACGGCTCTCGTTCCGGCAAGAACTTCACCGTTGACCGTCAGATTGAGCCGCTGGTGATGGGCTCGGAGATCAGCGGATTGGACGACCGCCACGCCTATCTCAAGCTCGGAAACAACGTTGCGCGGTTCAACTTCGACTACCTTGACCTGCCCACGCCGACGGCTGGCTTCGTTCCCCGGAGGTCGGCGGATGGGGAGATGGACTTCGATCCCGACACGTTACAGCCGCGCCGTGACCAGACTCCGGCAATGGAAGAATCTGAACCTGTTCCAACGTCCGAGGTACAGGCCGGACAGGGCGCACCTCTCGCTTTCAAAAGGGCACCGCAGCCAATCCCGTGGCCGCAGCAAAACGAGCATGAACGGGTTCGAGCTGCTACCGACCATCGGGTAATGGATGCCACGACTGAGCCTGCGATCGCCGTGCGGCAGCAGGTTGAGGTCGCGCTTCCGGCTCACCCAGAAGAGCACGATGACGCCGTTCATCATGGAATTTTCTAGCCATGCTTACCGTCTCTAAGGCACTCAGTTCCGGTCAGGCGCAGAAGTACCACAAGCTGGAATTCACATCGAAGTCCCAGAGTTATTACGGGCAGGGCGATGAGGTGAAAGGCGAGTGGCAGGGCAAACTCAGAGCCTCGCTTGGGCTGAAGGGAACCGTCGCTCCATTAGAGTTCTCGCGACTCGCGGAGGGCCTTCATCCGCAGACCGAGGAGCCGATGGTCAGGCACCGCGTCGCAATGGATTACAAGAATCCGGATGGCACTACGACCAAGGCCGTTGAGCATCGGGCGGGCTGGGATGCGACATTTTCCGCTCCAAAGTCCGTTTCGCTCACCGCCTTGGTCGGGGGCGATGAGCGGGTACGGGAAGCGCACCGCGCCGCCGTTACAACCGCGTTGGACGAGTTGGAGCGGTATACGCAGGCGCGAATCGGCGGCAACAATCCCGCCGAAACCACCGGCAAGTTCATTGCCGCGAAGTTCGAGCACGACACGGCGCGCCCGGTAGACGGCTACGCCGCACCTCAGCTCCACACCCACGCCGTCATCTTCAATGTGACCGAGCGAGAGAACGGTTCGACCCGCGCTTTGCAGGAGCGCGCCTTCTTTGAAAGCCAGCAGTACGCGACCGCCGTTTATCAATCTGCCCTCACCTATCAGCTCCGCAGTCTGGGATATGAAATTGAATCCGGCAGGAGCGGCGCACCGGAGATCAAAGGGTATTCCCAGGAATATCTTGACGCCTCCAGCCCCCGGTCCCAGCAGATCAGAGAGCAACTCGAAAAAAGCGGGTACAGCGGCCCCGAGGCAGCACAGATCGCGGCTCACTCGACCCGCGACCGCAAGCAAACACTCTCCGCCGAGGAGGTCTTGGCTGCGCACAAAGAGATGTCCGCCGCCTTCGGAGATCAGCCTCAGCATGTTATTTCCGCCGCCCGCAACCACGCTATACAGCTGGACAAAGAACCAGACCAAAACACTCTCGCCAAAGAGGCTGTGACGTTCGCTCGCGAAAGCATCTTTGAGCGCGAGGCCGTCGCCGACGAGCGGGCGATTCTCCGCGACGCTCTGCGGCGCGGCATGGGCGAGGCGACCTATCGGGACATCCGAGCGGACTTCGAAAGTCGCCGGGAGGCTGGGGAACTGCGCTCCGTCCAGGGAATGAAACACGATTCAGCCCGCAGCTTCACTACGCCCGAAACCATCGCCGCCGAACGTGCCAACATCGGCTATGTTGTGGACGGGCGGAACGCCGTCGAGCCGATGATGACTGCAGAGAGGGCGCGAGAACAAGCCAATACGCGGTCCTTTCTGAACGACTCCCAGCGTCGAGTCATTGAGGAAGTTCTCAACTCCTCCGACCGCATCCACGGCCTGCAGGGTTTGGCAGGTAGCGGAAAGACCACGACTCTCCAGACGATTCGCGAAGGTGCGGAGACCAGCGGCTATATCGTCGAAGGATTTGCTCCGACCTCTAAGGCAGCAGGGCAGCTTCGCGAGGCCGGAATAGACGCCACGACTCTCCAGAGCTTCCTCGCGCGTGGTCAAAATCATCCTAGCGCCGATCCAGCGAATCGGCATTTGTACATGCTGGATGAGTCCAGTCTCGCCAGCACAAAACAGATGCGGTCGTTTCTGAGCAAGCTCAATCCAGACGACAGGGTTCTCGTCATCGGAGACACCCGGCAGCATCAAGGCGTGGACGCCGGAAGGCCCTTCCAGCAGATGCAGGAAGCCGGAATGCAGACCTCGCAACTTGATCGGATCATGCGCCAGAAAGACCCCGAACTGCTAAAGGCAGTCCAGCATCTCGCGAATAATGAGACGGTCAAGGGCGTTGCGATGTTGGCGGAGCAGGGCCGCGTGACCGAGATTGCAAACGGACTCGATCGTATCGCCGCGATCGCCAGGGACTATGCCGGACAGCCTGAGAACACCATCATCGTGTCGCCGGACAATCGGAGTCGCCAGCGGATCAACGAAGCCGTGAGGATTGAGTTACGGCGGAACGGGACTCTCGCCGAGGACGGTCAGGCGTTTCGAACTCTGACGCATCGTTCGGATATGACCGGAGCAGATCGGAAATGGGCGGCGCGATACAGCGATGGCGACGTGTTGCAGTACACCACCGGGAGCAAAGCCGAAGGCATCGAGCGGAACAGCTTCGCTACCGTTCGCTCTGTCGATGGCCGCGCCAACACTCTCGCTGTCGAATTGCAGAATGGGTCAAGCTTGACCTACGACCCGCGACGATTGATGGGCGTCAACGTCTTCCGTGAGATGGAGCGGGAGTTCGCCGCAGGCGACCGTCTCCAGTTCACCGTGCCGAACAAAGACCTTGGTGTTGCGAACCGCGATCTTGGAACTGTCACAGCGATTGAAGACGGGAAGATGACAGTTCGCTTGGACGGCAAAGCCCAGCGCATTGTGACATTCGATCCAGCGGAGTTTCGTCAGTTTGACCACGGCTACGCCGTCACTTCGCACAGCTCTCAGGGCCTCACGGCTGGCCGGGTGTTGGCCAACATCGACACCGATTCCTCTCGCAATCTCATCAACTCCAGGCTTGCCTACGTCGCCATCTCCCGAGCTTCCGACGACGCTCGTGTTTACACGAACAATGCGGAGACGCTGGGTGAGCGGTTGGCGTCGGACATCACGAAGAGTGCCGCTGTGGACTTCAAGGGAAAGAGTTCGAGTGAAGAAGTCCGGCAGGCTGTCAGAGCGTTTCGGACCAACGATCCTGCCGCCGCCACTGAATCTCTCCAGCAGCAGGGCCGTGTTCACGAGTACGCAAGTTCAGAGCATCGGCTCGCTTCCATTGCGCTCGACTATGTGTCCCAGATCGACCGCGCTCTCATCGTTGCACCTGACGCCGCGGAGCGCCGGGAGTTGACGCAACTTATCCGTTCAGAACTGCAAGCGCAGGGCAGGCTCTCTGCCGAGAGCCGTTCCGTTCACACGCTCATCGAGCGGGATCTCGGCAACCCGCGCCTGGCCGCAAACTACGCTCCCCACGACCGAATCAACTACCGCAAGGGAAGTCCTGAGGAGCACGGGATCGCCGACAACAGCAGCGCCATCGTGGTTTCGGTGGATGCTCGCTCCAATCTCCTTACTGTCGAAACCCGCGAGGGTGACCGCGTCTCTTACAATCCGGCGTTGCTCAAACAACAGGCGGATCGAAGCACCGTCTACCAAGAAGGATCCCGTGAACTCGCGGAGGGCGAGCGTATCCAGTTCACCGCCGCGAACCCAGAGCTTCGCATCCGTGCAGGCAGTCTCGCTACTGTGGAGAGGTTTGGCGAGGACAATGCCATCACTGTGCGCCTGGACAATGGAAAGACCGTAGAGTTGGACGGCGAGCAATCTCGCTACATTGACTATGGCTATGCTGTCGAAACTGCGCAGCAAGCCTCCGTAGACCGCATTCTTGTAACAGGAAATTCCAATCAAATTGCCGAGCAGCAAGAGGCCCTCACACACCTCTCTCCGCACCTTCGCGACCTAGCCATCTATACCTCCGACGACTCCGGGCGGGCCCTCCAACATATCGCGTCCTCGGCCAACTCCAAGCCAATCTCTGTCCGAGCCTTGCCGGAGATTGAATTGGAGGGAATGGGCATTGGCCTTTAGAGCAGGTAGTGCCTAGCTGATCTGAATCGGGGTAGTGGGTCGAATTGATAATGTCAGACACATAGCAGTTATATATGCGTTTGACATCAGATGAGATTCGCATATATAACCGAGGAGTCACATACTTCGATTCTCAGGAGCTTTATCATGCCCCAGTCCGCATCCGACAACGCCCAGTCCGCCACTCAAATCAAATACACGATTCCATTCACCTCCATCGTGAACGCCGCTCTACTCCGGGCGGCAGCCGCAGAACGCATGGAGCCCACTGAAATTATCCAGCGGGCAACGATCAACAGCCTCATCAAGGACGGCTTTATCCAAGAAGCAGATGCGGATCGCATTAAGCTCTTCTGGGCCTTGGTTGATAGAGCGGTGCGGGCGGCACAGGACATTTGCCGCACGGGCCGTTTCGCAAGCTCGATCACACTCGACGCGATCCGCGATTGCATGAAGGACCCGGATAAGCTCGTCGGCCAGCCGTACAACTGGACCGACGGCTATAGGGTGTACGTGCGCGACGACATTTACAAAAATGGCAACCCTGAGAAGGGGCCAATCAATCGAGAGATCGGTTTTCGCATTCGTGCGGGGATAGGTGGGGAAGTCGAGAAGGGTGACGACAAGAAGCCTAAAACAACGAAGGTACTCGGCGAGATCATTCAGAGCTATACCCCGATGGCAGACTTTGATCGGGAAACTTTCAGACCGCACACGGCGGATTCATCCGAAGGAGGCTCATCTGCGCTCCAAGAGGACCCTAGCTAGCTCTGCTGCGATTTCCTCCCCTGCTTGACCACGTCAGGCAGGGTGGGGACACGCGCTTCGTTCAGAAGAAGCCGTTTGGTAAGCGAATGGACAAGAGATGCCAGCGCCATCAGTTGCTTATCTTCTTCTTCAGACGACCACGGGGATGTCATTGATCCATGCATCACAGCATTCCGGACGCTAATCCAAGACTCCACTTCGGCGTCCTTCAAGATGCCCTGCTTCTGCAATTCACGGAAGAAGGCTTGGGCGCTCTTGTTTCCAAAAAATGAAAACCATCCCAAAACTCGCTTTTTCAGCGGTTCACCTCCGTCCCATCCCAGGATTCTTCTTCTCAGACTTTCCACCTCTTCGGCGGAAAATTCCGGGGAGCCAGACGCTGCGCTCATCAACATCTTTCCAAGACCCTCAGCCGCGCTCGCAAGCGTCATACTTTGAACCCAACGTGAACCCCGAGTCGCTTGAACAATCTCTTCATAGAAGCGTGTGACCGGGTGGGATTCAAAGTTCGGGTGTCCTTTTGGATCGCGCGCGTGGGCGATCATGCTCAACAGCTTTGCATAATTCTCCCAGAACGCCGTGTCGTCGGCTCTTTTCAGGCTCGCTACTAGAGAGACCCATCCCGAATGTCTCAGCGGAATATGTGAAGCCCGCAGTTGTATTTGCGTCGAGCCGTTTCCGAAATTACGGGCCACGAGGCGCGGGTAAGCCAATTGACCCAGGAGTATCCGAAGAGGCTCACCAAGCCAGTTTTCAGCGTAGGGATGCGTAAGAAACTGCGAAGTCGGAGCTGTCACCCAAAGAGCATTGTCGTTCGGCGCTTTGTAGAACGTGATTGTCGTCTCTAGCGCCTCAAGTACATGCTGAGCCGAATGCCAACTACGGTTCACTTCCACACCCTCGATCGAGGCAACTGTGAGGATTGATCTGGTTAGTGGCACCTCTGGAGCCGGATGAAAGATGAGCTCAACGCTCTGTTCTTTCGAAACCCAGGAGCTTGATGCGACCGTCGCCAGATTGCGAAGGCTGCCAGTTATCAGCCAGCCAATCCCCGACTCTTCCTCAAACTGCGGCGTAATCCAGCCGCATCCCCATTCGTGATCGTCGTAGTCCGTCGCGAACAGTCGGAATTGATCCAGTGTCTCGTACCGATTTTGTTTGGCTCTAAGGATGCAGCTGACCGCGTGCGCGATTTCAGGAGCCGTGGCAAACATGCGGAACGTGATCTCGTTTACGCTGCTTATATCGATATGTCCGGCACCTACAAAGACCGGCGGTTCATGATCTCTAGCCAAGATTTTCATGCTTGGACATTCAATAGTCGTTGGAAGGCTGGTAAGCCTACTGCTCCAATGGTCCAAAGTGTTCAACATCGCTTTGCGTTCTCCGAAACAGACAATACCTGGGAGTCAATTTGCAGATAGTAAACCAAGAACAACTGATGGTGAGGGTTGAGCTTCAGCGCTTGAGATCCGGTCTTCTCGTCCATCTCAATCGGTGCTACCCACACCACATGGACCTCCCCCAGATCCATGCCCATGAGAATGAGCATGGGTCGAAGCGCCTTCGTCGCGAACTGGAATATCTCGTCGAACTCGGGTTTGTGAAAGCCGCGAAAAGGAAACGATGGAGGATTACAGCTTTAGGGAGAGATTTTCTATTGGGTCTCGTGGAGGCCAAGGGTTTGATGGAACCTACAATTCTCGGCGACATAGGCGAATGAAGAGAAGCCATATCCACTTGGCAAAAGTCGCCGGTCGCACGACATCAGTTTCGATTCAGTCCCTGCGCCCCACGCGACAATAACAATTGCTTCCAGAAGTTTTCACGCATAATAATGACCTCATCGCTCGCCCGCACCGGCCTATGCTCTAGGAGTGCGAAACGGAAGTGAGCGCGGCAATAATCCAGGTTCGGGTTGGTCACTAGAGTCCGGAGTTCAACATTGCCTCCGTGCCCGGTTTCCACATACAAACACCACCTAGACCAAATTCCGTTCTCTCCATAGGCCGAGCCAACGTACCTCTTCCCAGTGTTCGTATCCGTGATGAGATAGATGCCTTTCACGCTTTCTAGCGCCGCTTTCCAATCGGGACGCCCATTTTTCACTATTGTCTCAATCTCCGCGAACGAGATATCAATGTCTTCGTAGCCAGGGAACGGGCGTCCACTGAAAGGTTCAGGCAGTATCTCTGCGACCTCGAAGTCGCCGTATTGAGACTCCATCTTGACCCTCACCAGACGTGAAGAGTAGGGCGACCTTAGTTTGAGTCGTCCGATAAACCCGGAGCCGGCTTCGGTGAGTTCTACCTTGTATCCGTCTTTGCGACGGGCCGTGACCTTGAAGATTCCGCCGAAAAGCCACATATCCGGCTCGTGGTAAAACCTTGCGAGCGAAAATATCAATGGCCTGTTGAAGTCGTTTCGCTGTGGGCGGTACTCCTGCCAGCGTTTCCAATCTTTCCGGTCTTTGGTGAAGACGTCGAGGGGTTCCTCATGTTGATTCCATTTAGCGAAGTGGACTTTATAGGAATCCAGATCATCGAGCGGGAAAATGTTCTGAAGCATGATCGTCATCCGTGTAGGTCCGCCTTCTTTCGTCATGTTGAAATTGCTAACGTCCGACGCGGCAGGAGTCGTTCCTCCTTCTGCATCTCCCCTGAATCAGGCAGGCACCATGAAAAGCGCTTCGGTCATCATCGAGAGATTTATCACTGGAATCACACTCTCCTCTGTAGAGGAGAGCAGTCCGTCGGTCAATCGTACCGAGAGCCCCGGCTTCAAGTCGCTCCAGAAAGACTTGCCCCCTTCGTAGTTCCTTACGATCACTTTCTCGTTTGCCAGCAATGAGGACGAAGATGTGACGGTCGCAAGCCAAGCCCGCTCACCTCGCATTTCAAGCAGTGTCACTTGGTTGCTTGAATAGTGGCCATCCACGCCGACAGCGGATACCGACTGCCAATACGGTTCGCAAAGAAGCTTCACGGGACAGTGACGACAATTCTCACGAGACGGGTTTGCTGGCACGTCAGAAGAACTCAAGGCCGACCGTACCGACCCTGAGGAGGCAATCAGATCTCTGCGGAAACCGGTCGCTTGTACATAGTCGGGGACGGTTATCGCTACAGCCCCGCTCGCGTAAACGATTTTGAGACTCTGAACAGGTAGACGAGCGGGATTTCGATGAGAATCTTCGAGCCAAAGCATGGAGTAAATGGTCAATTGTTCAGAGTGTTCCTCCGATTCGTTTCCGCTCTTGAGGTCCGTAATTGAACATCCGTGCTCGCTGACGCTCATGATGTCAACCCGTCCTCTCCATTTCGCGACAGCATCCTCAAGGTCGACTTCAACGAAAGTGCCTTTTCCCAACGGTAAGCGTCGAGTCTCTTTCTGCTGTGGCGCTTGAATTTCAACTGACTTGAGTGCTCTGGGTTTCGCCGCCGAAAACGTCCACACATTTCCGGCAAGCAAAGCCTGAAGGGTGGCTCTCAATTGC
>CAZZYB010000072.1:0-9194 GCA_964658125.1 uncultured Acetobacteraceae bacterium
TCGTCTTCGTCGTCTTCTTCGTCGTCGTCATCGCCTATCTGGTTGGCTTCGTAGTCTGCGAGCCATTCGTTGAAGTCGGTGATTTCCTGGGGGTCTTCGTCGGGAGCGATCTGCTGGCCGGAGGGGTCGGTGACGATGGAGCGGACGATCTGGTTGTTGCCTGGTTCGAGGTCGAGCTTGCGGGCGTTGTTGCTGGCTACCTGGAGGCCGTAGAACATCATTCCGGCCTGCTTGGTTTCGAGGCGGTTCTGGCCGAGGGCGCTGATGAGCATGGAGAGGGCGACCTGGATGGATTCGCGGTCTTCGAGCGCGGGGAAGTTGAGGGTGAAGGGCGCGGGGTTGGTGGGGACGCCGGCGAAGTACTCGGCGAGGATGGGGTTGCGCTGGCGCTGGTCGTCGGTGTTGAGCGGGTGGATGACGGTGGGCATGAGGTCGGCGGGCGGGTTGAGGCCGCGGTGGCGGGTGATGCTATTTCCGTGGAAGAAGCAGAAGGCGCTGGTTTGCAGTGCGTGTGAACAGCAGCGGCGGCCGTTGATGCGGATGTGTCTGCAGTAGGCGGTAGGCATTTGTTGAGCGACCTTTCGGGGTGCGGTTTGGAGAGTTGGAGGTGGAGGTCCCAGGGTTCAGGGTCCAGGGTCCAGAATGTGCGGCGGAGGGGGTGGCCCCCCTACCCCCCTTGTGGGGGTATCTTGGACGCAAGTGCTTTGTTTTGTTCGGCTCCGAGTCAGGGGGGTTCCATATCTGTTTGATTCCAAAGCAGTTGCGTGCAAGATATAGAGATAACGTCACTTAGCGCCTCCTTAACAGCCGTAGAAGTACATGGAGCTCCAGGCGGGGAGGAAGTTTGGGGATCGCGGGGGTGGCGGCTCGGGGTGGCGGGGGATCCTGGGGAGCGCGGTGCGGGAGCGGCGGGCGGCCTGCTCGTGTGCCGGGAGGCGGAACGATGGTGGTTGCTGCTGGACTGGCTTCATGTTTTTCTTCCTTTTGCGGAGTTAAAAGAGTAAGGGCGCAAGCGGCGGTTGCCGACTTGCGCCCTTCTGAATTTGTGTCTCTCTCCATTGTACGAAATTGGACGGTAATTAACCGCAAACTATTTTCGGGTTTCTTCTCCCTTGCTTTGTTGGAGATACGAAGTTATCCACAGGCTGGGGGGCTTGACAACTTTTGGGGGGACAGCGGTTCAGGGGGTGGCGAGGAGGTCGGCGGCGATGGCTGTCCACTCGTCTTCGAGCGGGCCGGTTTGGGGTGGGTGGCCGGCTCGGCGGTACCAGTAGTTGGCGTTGAAGGTGTCGCCTTCCTTGCGGTGGAGATAGGCGTGGATGCGGGCGGCGGCGGGGGTGTCGATGTCCTGGGCGAGGGTGTGGGCGGCGGCCCAGTCGTTGTGGGCGTCGTGCCAGAGGGCGTGGAGGAGGGGAGGGAGCGTGGCGGCGTCGGAGGCGGGGAGGTGGCGGAGGGTGGTGGGGGTCATGGTGGATTGGCTCAAAGCTTCACGTCCCGAAGGTCCATTCTGGCGGGAAAGACACGATGGATGAGCAGAGGCTGACCAGGAGAATAGATGATCCAGTTCGGAGACTGTGAGAAAAAGAGAAGCGGTTTTGAGGTGACGTCAGGACGGGAGTGCCCCATGTCTTGAAATTTCGCGAGCACTTCGAAGGTTTCGTAGAGTTTGCGCTGAGCGTTGTCGGCAGCGGTTTCACCGAATTTCTCCACAATCCAGTTGTCGATGGAACGGAGGTCGTTCTGTGCTCGAGGCAGAAGGCGGAACTTCATGCCGCTCTGGACTGACGTGCGGCCCGATTTTGTGCGAGGAGAGCCAGGGACTCTTCCGGGGAGTAGCCCTCGCCGCGTTCCGCGGAGGCGATGGTCTCATCTAATGAGGCGTCGATGGCTTCGCGACTCTGGTAGAGCCAGTCTCCTTCCGCTTCGACCAGGTCGAGAGCGTGGGCGAGGAGTTCGGTGGGCTCGCGGAATGCTCCGCGAGCGAGTTGGCGCTGGATGCGTTGTTCGAGAGCGGGATCGAGCGTGATGGCCATGGTGGGATTGTACGCCGGGGCTGGGCGGAGGAAGGCAATTTTGTCGCTGCGGCTGCGCCTTCACGACGGCCTCCGGCAGGAAGGAAGCGCCTTCGGCTTGGCGTTTGTTGGCCCGACTGAAGTCGGGCCCTTCCAGGGGGTTGAAGTGGGCCTTGGGGATGGGCGGGAGCGGTCGCGCTTTGCGCGATGCCCCACATCTCAGAAGCGAGATATGGGGCACCCGCCTTTGTGGTGAGGCGAAAATGTGGGCCACCCGCGCCGGAAGGACCTCAGGTAGATAAAACCTCTAGAAAAATGGCACGTTTACCATCTTCGTAAGTGTCGGACTCCCATTGCACAGGCTGGGACTCGTAGAAGAGCTTCTCGTAACGAGAAGCTTGCTCCGGTCGACGCAAGCCGTAGCTTACGTTTGCGAAGGTTGCAAAAACCCACTTCTGATCGGTTCTATCGGCGAAGTCCTCGGAGGTTACGAGATCAGCAAGGATAGCTGCTATCTGCTCACGGACCTTCTTCGCGCTCATTCGATCATATGTCGCTTCTTCTGCACTAGATTGCAACGTCGATCTGAACATCAGGCATGTAGCAAGGTTTTCGCCAGTGTAGTAGTCACGTCGAATTTCAAAGCCGCGTCTGTAGTATTTGATAGCTGATTGCAAATCGCCAAGATTGTTACTTAGTTGCCAAATCCCTTTGTGTATTGCACCAGTTATTCCCACCGTTTCCGGATCGTTCGACTCTCCCGGGGTCAACTCCTCTATGATTGCTAACGCTTCTCTGAGAGCTGCTAGAGGGGAGGGGTGCTTTGCTTTGTATGTGTTTAGCGCAAGCTGTTGTATGAGGTAAGCATCGCCAGGTTTGATGGTAAGTGCTTCTCTGAAGGCGTTAGCTGCTAGCCCATGCTCTCCCGCATTCGAGGCACGCACTCCCGATTTTAGCAAGTTCGATAGCTTTGCCTCACTTGCTTCGGCTTCAATCAATAATCGTGCGTATTGGTCATCAGATAGGAGCGGCCTTTGTAGGTTTGGAAGGTATACATAAACGGGACTATCCGGGAGCCCTTCGTCCATGACCGACTTAATCAGCGCAAGTAAATCTTGAGAAGCTCTACGTGCCTCCCGAGCGCCGATGTCTTCCCCCATATGTTCATACGAAAACGTGCTTGTGTGATTCAGATCGAAATAGAGTTTGCCCACCTTCTCTTTCATGACGATGGTAGAGCTCGGTCGAAGTGCGTGTCTTACGCCAAGTTCGTAGACTGCGTTTACATTTCCCGTTGAGATGTCAGCGATCACAAGGTCTGCACGCAGCAACATGTCATACATGTACACGTCAATAGTGCCGGAACGCATAATCTCGTCGGCTCGGATCACTCGCAATCCGTTAGCCTCGGCAGCAGGCCGTATGATTGCTTCGTACGTAGCGTCCAAATCTAGCAATCTGCCGCTCTCGAAGTCGGTCTTTTTCCCAAAGCCCATCACCACGAAACAAACCTTACGGTGATCTTCCGACATCATGAACTCCTAGTAGCCGACAACTGCGCTCTTCAAGGCGTCAACGATGCGATCGCGTTCGAAACTCGTTGCAAATGAGGTTTTGATTCCAATGAGTCCGCTAGGAGTAACATTGTCTTTTGCGAGCTTAATTGCGGCAAGCTTGAGACGTATATCGGACATTTTGGCCCGCTCTATTTCCCAATGCACCCATTTGCTTGAGTTCGTTTTCGCGCCAATGAGTACAAGAAGGTGAGTCGCTTCCATCATTTTCTTCGTCAGGGCTGCCTTTACGACGCCAGCTTCTGTGCTGTTTACAGCAGTCGTAGGACTTCTGTGGTCAAACTCAAAGTCGAAATCAGGATTAGCGTGCCATGCTTGCAGAAGGTACTTGTAACCCGCATCTTCTGAATGGTCATAACTAACAAATACTTTATGCTTTGCCATTAGTAAGCTCCATAACGATTGCGTGCGTAGGATTGCGTTGGATTGCTAGGCTAGGAGCAGCCGCTGGTGCCGCCGCATTCCATGCAGCGGTAGCAGGAGCCGTTTCGGACCATGATGGCTCCGCAGGTGCTGCAGCTGGGGGCGTCGCCCATGTCGTATAGGCCCTTCATGGCGTCGGAGGCGTGGATGATGCTGCGGTCTTCGACCGCGAAGTTGTTAGCCGGCGGGTGGGGTGCGGTCGTTGCGTTCGAAGGCGTCGCCCAGCATGGTGTGGGGTTCGGGGATAGATTGTGCGGCTGCCGGTGAAGCAGGTCTCTCCACTGCGGCGGAAAATGCCCCGCCTTCGGTCGAGATGACAGAGTTTTGAGGGGAGACGACCAGGCCTGCTACGGGGACGCTGGCGGAGGGTTGGAGGTTGGCGAAGAGGGCTAGCTGCGTGCCGGAGAGGAAACGGAGCTGCATCCAGCGGAAGATGTAGTCCATGATGGATTTGGCGTAGCCGATTTGCTCGTTGCCGGTCCAGCCGGAGGGCTCGAAACGGGTGTGGGCGAACTTCTCGCAGAGGAGCTTTAGCGGGACGCCGTGCTGGAGGCACATGCTGATCGCCGTGGCGAAGCTGTCCATCAGGCCGGAGATCGTGGAGCCTTCTTTGGCCATGCGGATGAAGACTTCGCCGGGCTGGCTGTTGGGGTAGAGGCCGACCGTGAGGTAGCCCTCGTGGCCCGCGATGGAGAACTTGTGCGTGACCGAGGCGCGCTCGGAGGGGAGACGGTGACGCATGGCGCGCGGGGGAGCGTCGGCGTTGGGGGAGTCGGCGTTCTGGGTGCTGGAGTGGAGCATGGCGGCTAGCTGGGCTTCGAGGGTGGCTAGCTGGCGTTGCGTTTCTGCTAGCTGTTGTGCAACAGCCGGTGAAGCAGGTCCCTCGACTTCGCTCGGGATGACAGATTTGTTGGAGAGCTCGGCGGCGGTGAGGATCTTGGTGCCCTTCTTTTCGTCGCTGGTTTGGGCGGAGACGTTGAGGGGCTGGGTGCCCTTGGAGCCGTCGCGGTAGATGGCTACTGCTTTTAGGCCTAGACGCCAGGATTCGGTGTAGGCGTCGGCGATGTCCTGGACGGAGCAGTCGTTGGGGAGGTTGACGGTTTTGCTGATGGCTCCGGAGAGGAATGGCTGGGTGGCGGCCATCATCTTGACGTGTCCGAGCCACGAAATCGTACGCGTGCCTTTCGCTGGTTTGAAGGAGCAGTCGAATACGGCGAGGTGCTCGGGCTTGAGGCTGGGGGCGCCTTCGATCGTGCCGGTGGCGTCGATGTAGTTGACGATGGCTTCGACTTCGGTTTCCTTGTAGCCGAGCTTGAAGAGCGCGCCGGGGACGGTGTTGTTGACGATCTTGATCATGCCGCCGCCGACGAGCTTCTTGTACTTGACGAGGGCGAGGTCGGGCTCGATGCCGGTGGTGTCGCAGTCCATCATGAAGCCGATGGTGCCGGTGGGGGCGAGGACGGTGACCTGGGAGTTGCGGTAGCCGTACTTTTCGCCGAGGGCGAGAGCTTCGTCCCAGGCTTGCTGGCTGGCGGCTTTGAGCTCGGAGAGCTGCGGGGCGATGAAGGGTTCGGTGCTGGTTTTGAGGGCGCGGTCGATGTTGTTGACCTCGGCGCGGTGCATGCGGATGACGTCGAGGAAAGGCTCGCGGTTGACGTAGAAGCCGGGGCAGGCTCCGCCCTGTACTCCTGTTTGCTGTGTGAGGGGAGTAGCCGCTCCGAGGGGCGGGCAGTCGGCGGCGATGCGGGCGGATTGGGCGTAGGCGTCGCCGCAGAGGATGCTGGTGACCGTGGCAGCGAAGGCGCGGCCGGCGTCGGAGTCGTAGGGCAGGCCGAAGTCCATGAGGAGGGCGCCGAGGTTGGCGTAGCCGAGGCCTAGCGGGCGGTAGTCGTGGGAATTTTTGCTGATTTGCTCGGTGGGGTAGCCGGCTGCGTCGACGATGATCTCCATCGCCGTGGTGAGGACGCCGATCGCGTGGCGGTAGCTGGGGATGTCGAACTGGCCGCCGGGCGTGAGGAACTTGAGGAGGTTGAAGGAGGCGAGGTTGCAGGCGGAGTCGTCGAGGAACATGTACTCGCTGCAGGGGTTGGAGGCGTTGATGCGGGCGGTGTTTTTGCTGGTGTGCCAGCGGTTGATGGTGGTGTCGTACTGCATGCCGGGGTCGCCGCACTGCCATGTGGCTTCGGCGATCTGGTGCATGAGGTCGCGGGCAGGGGTTTCCTTGACGGTTTGATGGTCGCGGACGGTGCGGGTGGCGAAGGTTTCGTCCTTGACGACGGCGTTCATGAACTCGTCGGTGACGCGGACGGAGTTGTTGGCGTTCTGGAAGAAGATGCTGCTGTAGGCTTCGCTATCGGGACCCGATCCGTCGTAGCCGGCTTGCATCAGGTGCCAGGCCTTGGCTTCTTCCTTGACCTTGCACTGGATGAAGTCTTCGATGTCCGGGTGGTCGACGTTGAGGATGACCATTTTCGCGGCGCGGCGGGTCTTGCCGCCGCTCTTGATGACGCCGGCGAAGGCGTCGAAGCCGCGCATGAAGCTAAGGGGGCCGGAGGCGGTGCCGCCGCCGGAGAGGGTTTCCATCGAACCGCGGATGGCGCTGAGGTTGGAGCCTGCGCCGCTGCCCCACTTGAAGAGCATGCCTTCGGTTTTTGCCAGGGTGAGGATGCTGTCGAGGGAGTCGTCGACGGAGTTGATGAAGCAGGCGGAGCACTGGGGGCGGGTGTAGCCGGTGCGGCTGAAGGCTACCTTGCCTTGCTCGGCGTCCCAGTGCCAGTTCTGGGCGTCGGAGTTGGGCTCGAGGCGGTCACAGCCGACGTTGAACCAGACGGGGGAGTTGAAGGCGGCCTTCTGGTGGAGGAGGAGGTGGGCGAGCTCGGCGAAGAAGATCTCGGCGTCTTCGGCAGAGGCGAAGTAGCCGTCGCGGATGCCCCAGTCGCGGATGCTCTCAGCGACGCGGGAGATGAGGGCGCGGACGCCGGTTTCGCGCTCGGGGGTGCCGACCTGGCCGTGTAAGTACTTGCTGGCAACAATGTTAGTGGCGGTGAGGGACCAGTCGGAGGGGACTTCTACGTTGCGCTGCTCGAAGATGAGCTTGCCCTTCCAGTCCTGGATGATGGCATCGCGGAACTCCCACGTGATTTCGTCGAAGGGGGAGATGCCGGGCCTGGTGAAATGTCGCTCGAAGCGGAGTCCTGGGGCCGAGGGGTGCGCCGTGAAGGGTTGTGCGGGGGTGGTTTGGACGGCGGTGACGGCGGCGGTGGACTCGGCCATGGTGATCTCCTGAAAAACGTGGTCTAGGGAGCGTGAAGCTCCTCTGGGTGTGGCAAAAAAGGTCGATGTCGGCCTTGTAGGGGTGCCCGAAGATGTGTCCGGCACTGCAAGCGTGCGGCCCAGGTGGAAGGCCATGCGACCTTGCAGAACACAAATTCGGTGCAGATGCGAAAGTAACGCCGCATGTGGTGCTAGTCAAGTATAAAACAACTAGATATTGTGGTGACTACGTTGATACTCCCCCTGTATGGGGTTGCGGGGGGTGGGGTCCGGTTTTCAGGGGGTTTTTGTGTGGAAAGCTGCGGGAGGGGCCGTGGATGGCGGGTTTTGGTGATTCACGGGGGAGTAACAATTCGAGGGTATGCCCCCGCGGGTGCGGGGGCAAGGGGTATTAGTGCGGTTGTTAAGGGTGTTGGGGTGGAAATGTGGAGAAAGAGGCGGGCCAGCCAGAAAGAAGCGGGCGCACCCTCTGCTAAGGCTGTGGTTTTGGAGCTGAGCAGGTAGGCAATGCACCAAAGAGCTTTGCGAAGACGCAGCCGACATCAAGTCCGACGCCGAACCTATAAAAGTCGCGATCAGGCTGTAGAAGTGGAAGAACAACTGAGCTGACGTTTGGGATGCCAGTCGCGCCTACACCTGTGACGGTTGCGAGGTTAGCAGCCTGAAGGACGAGCGGTGGATCGTCGACCGCCTGATTTCGTTTCAAACGACTTGTGAACGAACCAAAGAGATAGAGGAAGGTAGTCCCTTTTACCGGAAGCGGATAGATTCCGTCGACTTTGAAGACCAGGCGATTCAATGCAAACTTGCCGCCCGTCACGCTTGCGTCAGTTCCCAACGTCGCATCGACGATCCCCATGGCACATGGACCCGTCTGGTTGGGGCCATCGGTGGGGCCGCAGGTCAAGACGCCAGTGGGTCTGATGCGGTGGATAGAGCGAACGCCTACGCCATATTTGCCGAGGAAACTGGTGCGGTCTTGATTGCTGAAAGCTATTGTGGTTACCGGGCTGTACGTAACGGCCGTAGCCGTTCCGCCGGGATTGTTGAGGTTGAGTAAGCAGGCATTAGTAGCTGACGCCCCTGGGAAAGCGCCCGTTGCCTGGTTAGCCAGCCCTTTTCCGATGTGATACGCGGGGTCTGAGAAGTAGGTTTGAAATCGGTTGTAGAGGATATTGCACTCGGGCGTACCGAAGGCAGGCACTGAGACGGCACTAAACACTTTATCGCTGCTTAGTGGACTTGAAGCGCCAACCCCACCCACAATGCTTAGAGAGTTACGGTGAGCCGTCCAGTTTTTGAGCTGCCAGTCGAGACCGACCCGGTAGTCGACGGATGCACCAACACTGGAGAAGTTGTCGGTTTTGATTGACCCGCTTGGATCGGTAAAAGCCGACACAACTCCCGACGTAGAGCCGGTGTTTGGCGATCCGAGAAGCCGTACTGACCCCCACGCGTGAAGTCCGTCGCCGCCTTCCGATCTGGGGCCGTGCCTGATCCCCGCTGAGCGAAAAAACAGGCGGATGAACGGTTCTGTTTCGCTTGGCTTGCCGCTCAAACCAGCCTGTTCGACGCCAGCGATCATTGAGTAGTCAAAGCCACATTCATCACCGCCCTTGGCGACTGCGTGCTGGTCGCATGGTTCAAGACTTGCATCTTCAGGACGAAGCGTTCCAATCCCAGCGAGAGTCACCAGCTGTGGGGACGCAGTGACGCTGTCTGTGATAGTCAGCGTAGCAGCTTGCGCGGCTGCTGACGTAGGTTTGAACGTCACTCGAATCGTGCAGGACGCGCCCGGAGCAAGCTGATCCCCGCAGTTGTTTGTCTCAGTAAAGGCAGATTTATCTGCTCCTGTAAAGGCAACACTGATGCCGGTCAGATCGGCAACGCCAGTGTTTGTCAGTATGACAGG
>CAZZYB010000072.1:9204-11998 GCA_964658125.1 uncultured Acetobacteraceae bacterium
TGGGCTGACGGAGGCGCCACCGAGCGTCGTGGATGCGAGCGTAAGCGCCCCAGGCGATACGGTGGCAGTCTGAGCGAAGGAAGGCGTAGCCAGCGCGGTCGCTGCCAAACCTAAGAGAGTAAGAGCGCGGTGTAGAGACATACATACTCCTTTTGTCTAGAAATTTCGCCGATGATTGACCATCGGAGGTGGCCGTGTCTCGGAAGTGGCAGATTCACCGGAGCGGATCGGAAGAATGCACGGATCGTGCCCCGCCGCGGACTGCTCCCATGCGTGGATATGCGTTGGCCGACAGAGTTTTCCGCTGTTGTTTACTAAAGCGGAGGCAGGGCGCACAAAGGGACGTTACTTTCGCAATAATTGCGAATGAGTGGCTCCTGAAATATTTTGTTTGTGAAATTGGGCGATGAGTAAGCGGCTAGTTGGTGAACATGAGGGTTCGCATGATTTCCGCCGTGTCTATGAATAGGTCTGGATCCATTTCGGAGTCCGAGGCGTCTAGCTGGGTGGCGTGGTTCGGTGGCGGTGACCACGGCGAGGAGAGCGGATTCCACATCCTTGTTTTCGGCGCGATTTTTTCGGCGTTACCTTGCATTGGGAAACAGGTGGACGTAGGCTCATCAGGTCACTCGAGGCTTGGAGATTATGGTTCTGGCGATTCGCTCTGCTGGATGCGAGAAGCGGTTGGGGTGGGGTGTGAGGTGGTTGCCGGTGGTGCTGCTTGCTCTGCTGGCGGGGGGTGGATGCAAGACGCAGGATGATGCGGTGGCCGCGGCCGCGCAGTTGTCGTCTACTGCGAAGACGCTGTCGGCTTATTACGGGGCGCTGGATCGGGTGTTGGCTGATACGGAGGGGGCTTACCTGGCGCAGTATGCGATCAATGGGGTGCCGCCTGTGGAGTTGGGCGAGGAGCGGGCGCAGATTCGGGTGCGGGGTGAGATGGCGCGGGAAGTGGCTGAGCTGGCGGCCGTGTTTGAGAAACTGACGGGGTCGACCGCTCCGGTTGATGCTGCTGAGGCGGCTGAGAAGCTGAATACTGAGCTGGTGTCGGTGAAGGCCTTCAGTCAGAACGATACTGAGACGGCGGCGCTGAAGTTTGGGGTGAAAGAGATCGTCGCGCTGGTTCAGCAGCACAAAGAGGTGCAGGCGGCGAAGAAGATGGGGCCTTTTACTGCGGCACTTTCGAAGTTCTTCGATTCGGAGATGCCGGTGTATGACTCGATGAATTCGACTTACCTGGGGACTGCGGGCGCTGTGGCAAAGGCGCTGGTGAAACGGAACCAGGTGCAGGTGGATGTGGAGTCGGATTATGCTGCCGTGCTCAAGCGCTTCGATCTGACGCCGGCTATCGATAGGGCGGAGCTGCGGAGTGGGTCGCCGGAGGTGAAGGCGAAGATGAGCATCGTGCTGGAAGCGCAGATCGAGAACAAGCGCAAGGTGGCGGATGAGGCGGCGAAGGAAGCTACGGCGGCTCTGAGCGAGGCGCTGAAGGAGATGGACAGGCGCGTGGAGATGGTTGCCAAGGACCAGCCTATGAAGATCGTGCTGCCGCCGCCGACGCTCGACACGGTAAAGATGTGGATTTTGGGCACCGGTAAATAAGGAGGCTTTATGGGTGATGCACTTTCGACCCTGGAAGGGATTTATATGTCTCTGCAGGCTAGCCTGGATGACATGTTGATGGCGTGCCCGACGCAGGCGGACCGCGATACCGTGATGAGCAAGTATGTTGCCGCGCGGGAGAATTATTGGAACTGCATCAAGAAGGCGTTCCATGAGGACGACCCCGCGCTGCAGGCGTTGGTCGTCGAGGGGAAAGCGGACATCGACGCGATCAGCAAAATTTGCGACAGCCTGGGGGATATTACGAAGGTGATCGAGAGGATCAGTCATGCGGTGACGGTAGGGAGCGAGATCGCGGCGAAGGTGATTGCGCTTTAGGTGCGGAGGGGTGGGCTACTCGCTTTCGTCGGGGACTGGAGCGGGCGCGAATGGTGACGCGTGGGGGGTGGGAATGTAGATCGTGGGGTCAATGGGAGGAAGGGTTACTTCGATTATGCGGCGGCGCAGGATGTGGTATTTCGTCAAGGTGAAGGTGGAGCCGGAGCAGAGCTTGTAGACGCGAGGATCCGGGGAGTTTTCGGCTTTGGTCGCGAAGCCCCACGTCATGGGGACGACCGGGCTGAGCTGGAATTCGCGCAAGCCACGATTGCTGTCGCCGATCCATTGCTCTTGCGCGATGGCCGTACCGGAGATTGGGCTGCAGCTTTCGTGCAGGTTCCAGACGACGTGAGTGAGGCTGGGTCCGGTGAGAGCGTACTGGCAGGCGATGCCGCCGTTTTTTGAGGGACTTCGGGGATGTCGAAGCAATGGCCATGTTCGGGTACGTCTGCTGCCCGGCCGAGGGAAATGCTGGCCGGGGATTCGGCTTCGAACTCCGTTACAGCGTAGGTAAGGTGCAGGGTCACCTTCTTGTCTGCGAATTGGCCATAGACCGCGCGGGCGAGTCTGGCGGCGTGATGTGAGTCGCCGAGAAACGGCTTGTACTGCTCGATTGCTCCATTTGAGGAGAACAGGAAAGCTCTTGCCTGCGATTCCCAGGGGATGGTGATGCTGGGATGACCGTCTGCCGAAACGGTCATCGTTTCCGCTTCGATCCGGACAGCATGACCTGGAGCGATGCCGGAGATCAGGAGCGGGACGTCGATGGGCGCCTGGTTGGGGAGGGGGGTTTCCGCGTGGACTTGAGCGTAGGTCCTGGACGGGACTGTGTGCGGGGGATTGGGGTCGAGGG
>CAZZYB010000073.1:0-11926 GCA_964658125.1 uncultured Acetobacteraceae bacterium
AACGACAGCGCCTCCGCCATCCCAAATGCACAGTACCCGGTAGCCTCACCCAACGGCCGTTTGTTAGCCTATCAACGCGAGAACCACGGCACGGCAACTCTCTGGCTCCACGCGCTCGACGCCTCTCAAATAGACGCGGCCGTCACTCCTCCGAACCTCGACATCCTGGAAGTCACCTTCGATCCTGACGACAACATCATTTTCTCCGCCTTCGATCAGTCAGTCCGCGCAAACCTCTTCCAGCGCGGCCCGGATGGCCACATCATAAAGCTTCTTCACTCCGAAGCCCGCTACCCCGCCATCTCGCCGGACGGCAAATGGCTCGTGTACTCTCAACTCCACTTCGGAAGCTGGAACCTGCAACTCCGCAACCGCACCTCGGGCAAAACCTCACCCCTGACCGCCGAACCCTGCAATTCAATTCAGCCCGCGTGGGAAGCCGACTCACGCACCCTTCTCTTCGCCTCAGACTGCGGCCGCGCCATCGGTCTAACGGCACTCTACCGCCGCCAGGTCGTTCCTCTGTCACACCTGATCGACAAATAACGCCGGACGATCAGACATGCTTACCTGCTCAAACACCACCCACAACGATTTCGGGTAACGGAACCCGGACCCACCCTGCCACTCTACGCTGGGCTCAGGGATCGCTGCGGCAAACCGCTGGACCAGCGGCTGTGTAATTGCGACCGTCGCCATCCGTATCAGATTGGCGGCCACACACGAATGCGACCCCGCACCGAGCGTAAGATGTCCTCCGCCTCCCCGCCCAATATCTAGTTCGTTGGCATTCAGGAAACGTTCAGGATCGTGGTTCGCCGCGATGACTCTCAGAATAATGCGCTCGCCCTGGTGAATGTGTGCGCCCCCGAGGACGATGTCTTCCGTAGCCGCCCTCGACAAAATGCGCGCCAATCCGGCATATCGAAGTAGTTCCTCCACGGCCTGCTCAATCATCTCCGGCTGCTCGTGCAATAGCTTCCACTGCTCCGGATGTTGCACCAGCGCAAACCATGCATTCGCCAGTATGCCCTGCATGGTGTGGGCCAGCGCCACAAAGCCGGGCGAGCGCAGTGTCTCGTGTTCGGAGTGGAAACAACCCTGAAGCTCAGCTTCAGCAGCCTTCGCACTTTCACGCAACGCCCGATCGTAGGGCTCAGCCGACGCTGCTGATAGAGGTCTGACAGCCTCGTAAAGTGCCTCTGCATCGCTCTGTGAAACTCCGGTTACCATCGCCGCCAGGGCAAGGCAGAACGGCCGCGCACACTGTTCTACTAGATCCACGCGCTCATCGCAGACCAGGCGCTCGACAACACCGCGAGCCGTAGCAGTCGATTCCTCACGCCACGTCCGCAACTGCGCGGGAAACAGCGCCTCCATCGTTTTCTCGCGCATCTCTTGTCGCAGCGCTTCTTCTACAGCGTCAGGAGCCTTCGCTATGTTGGAACTAGCCGGACACAGGCTTGGAGCGCGGAACGCCGCCAGCACATCCGCGTGCCTGCTCAGTACCCAGGCCTGTAGATCGTCATCGAAATAAGCCGGTGCAACCTCCGCGGGAAATGGAGAGTCGAGCTCGTCATCAGTCCACGCAGGAATCGCCGGGTTGGGTCGTTTGCATCGCATCGTTGATCTGTACAAGCTCGCATCGCCTCCATCAAGTTCGGCGAGTCGTAAGCTGCCGCCAACTCAAGGCCAAGTCAGGAATCAAGATCGCAAGTAAGGTCACCATCAGAATCTCCATCGCGAAAAACGCTTCGCCGAGACGATGCCAGTCCTGCAAAGGCGAAAACACTCTCGTGCCAATAAAGGTAAACGTCATGGCGTACGACCGGACCATCCATTCACGGTGCTGCAGGATCTGGCGGTTTCGCGCCGTGACGAAAGCCGCAGCCGTAGCGATCATCCATACCGCTGCCTGTAGGCGCGTTGCGACACAGAAATGAGCACTGTCGCTTCGATGCCGCTCTTTAGCCAGAACCATCGCTAACGGCGCGGCAATAAACACAGAACCCACATACACTCGGCCCAACAAGCGATGCACCTTCGTATACCGGCGCCGCATTCTACTGGAAAATTGAAAAGGGCCCAGGAGCAATGCCGAAACTCCACACACCACGTGCGGGATAATCAGGAACGGAATTGTTCTTAAATAGACGCGCTCATTTGCCTGCCGAAAGATCGGATACTCACTGTACCGAATAACCGACAAAGTCATCAGGCCCAGGAGGGTCCAGAGAGCCGGTTTAAACCAATGGCGCGGGGCAGCTTGTTCGGGAACATGCAGGTCGATCTCCAGGCTTCTACCCTCCGCTCTTGCTGAGCCCACCTTATTGAGCTATCCCCCGATCTACGGGTTCAGAAAACGCAGGAGTGCCTGTTCATCTTCTTTACTCAGACCAGCCCGCACGCGCATGTGTCGGATGATCGTTCCCGAGATGTGAGGCGAAAAAGATTCAGGCGCGCTGTGGCAACGTGAACAATTCGCCGCAAACACCTCGTTCCCGTCCCGCGGCTTGCTTCCGGAACCGTCATGCGATTGCGCTGCTTGCTGTACAGAAGGCTTAGTGGAAATACCCGTGTTTGTCGCTTGGGATAAAGCAGGTAAAGAGATCCATAACACGATCGCTGAAAAGAAGTACCTGTAAATATTCATCATTCTCCCTTCCATAGAGGTGTAAGAAAACGATAGATGATCCCCGATTGCCAGATGTTGACATTACCGGTGGAAGAAAAGCTTCGTGCGTAAGTCGTGTTTATTCTCACTTCATGTGAAAAGTGATAGTTCAGGCCGAAGGCCACCTTCTGGGTGTCCGCTGCGGGTAAACCATCCGTGTTATCAGGAGTGTTCCTGAACACCTGCTCGACGCGACCGAGGGGCTCCAGTCTCGCCAGCCATTTAACATCACGAAATTGTGGCAGACGATAATCCGCTTCAATCCAGTACCCCTGTGAATTGGGAGCATGAGCGTACTCTGACCGAATGATAAAGGGGAGCTTGACGGGCTCCCAGCACACATGGGCCCCGAAGTTGTTCTCTCGAAGGGTCTCCCGGCGTCTTCCAAAGGATGCGCCCACCTCGAACCTCGCCTTCGGAAAATACGCATTGACTTGTCCACCTGTTGCACGTTGCGCCGTCACACGGATATTCGTACTACCCGCGGAAATATAGGCCGCATAGCTAATGGAGATTTTCTCTGTCGAAACTGCGTTTCCCCGAATCATACCGCCGAGGCTGGTTCCGGTATTCATGGTCCCGATGCCGTAGATCAACGGGGCATCCTGGAAATTACCAATCCATATTGGAGACAATCTCTCGTTGTAAGTCCCAAACGGAATGAGAAAGTTTCCGCCGACTAACGTCACATGCTTGTTTACAAGGACGTCGCCCTGCATATAGGAAGGACCGAAGAACCGCGACGTGTTATATCCCCCGGTGCTCGCCGGAGAAAGGGTTTCAACTAGAACGGCGCGCCCTTCAAAGAAGAGGTGCGGCCCCACGGGCACCCCAACCAACGGACTCGCGACCATCTCATAGGTCGTCTTGCCGCCGCTCGTATTGGAGAAAAAGACCGTCCCTCCGGAAAGCAAAGGGGTATTCTGTGCAGTCAGAAGTGACGCAATCGATAAAGCGCTCAACAGCGTCATGGCAATGAGGAGTCGTCGTTTGAGTCTGAGAGGTTTGGCTGGGGAACGTCCGTGCATAATCGTCACTTTACCCTCGGGCCTTGTCCCAGGGTGTCGTGACTGAGTCTGGAGTCTGTCATTTGATTGTCACAGCTGGCGCAAGCAGAAATAATCAAAGTTCCGCCCTATCAACTAAACGAATTAGGGAAATCCCAAGGGACTACTGGAAGTAGACCGTTCCTGCCGCTCCCGCGTTGCCGTTGCTGGAGCTGCCGCCGATGGCCGTTGCCGGCGCGGGATTCTTGGCCGCCGATGTATCGAAGAACGCAGCCGTGCCGTTGGCGCCGCTGGAACCAGCCGCGTTGGCGCAGGCACGCGAAGTCCGAGTGCCCCTTTGACTTCTTTCTATCTGGGGCTGTGCTCCAGGTCTTATCGGGAGTCGCGGATAATACATTCTGGCAAAAACGTTGAGTGGTCACTTTCGCCATTGACAACCAGGCTCTGCACATAAGCATTATGAGAAGCCGCGTTCCTCGCGCTACCATGCTTCGCTTGCCGGATTTATCTGGCTTCCGCCTCAAGTTCTCTTCGCGTACTGCTGCTCGATTCCCCTGGACGAACAGGCCCTAACAACGCCAGGCCATTCATAGCCGCTTTCTGTCGCGTGGCGGCGGGCGCTCCGGCTGCGCGATAGGCCTGCGCGAGGTTGCACCAGTACGACGGCCTGCGCGGCGACAAGGCGACTGCATGTTCCGCATACTCCACTGCCAGTTTCGGGTTGCGGAGCGTGGCGGGCTCCACCGAAATCAGGGACGTGCTCAGCATGTCATCCAGATACGTCGGCTCGGGCTTGTGCTTCGCAAACTCCTGCAACGCCAGGAGCCCTTGCGCGGCCAGTTGAGCTCCCTCGCGGCTCTGCGTCGTGCCTTGTTGAAGGGTGCCGATGCGAACCTGCGTGTGTGCGAGGTTCTCGCGATTGTTGAGGTCCTGCGGGTTGCGCTTCGTGATTTCCTGAAACAAAACCAGCATTTGTTCCAATATCAACTGCGCCTGGCGGCGATTCTTGACTCGCTCGGACGCGTGCTCAGGATCACTAGCCAGCGCTTCATAGACCAGCGCTTCGTTATCCAGGGTACTTACCAGATCTATCCGGGAACGCGTGTCCTGGGGATCGGCTCTCATCTGCTCTTCATTGGTTTTTTTCGCGGCTTCGAACGACGATATAGCGGGGCCGTACTGCCGGACCTCGGTAAACGCGACGCCCAGCCTGCGCAGTATGGCCGAGTAAGTCCTTTTGTAATTGAAGCTCCCTTTTTCAGCTATCGGATAGTGGTCCATCGCCTCGAGAGCAGCTTTAAACTGACGAAGCGCTTCCCAGGGGTCCGTCGTGAATTCCATGTTGCCGATCTTCAGCAGGGCAACCGGAAGCGTTCGCCGGGAGCGCGGCCAGTTCGGATCGAGTCGCAGTGCCTTTTTCTGATACTCCAGTGCGGTCTGGTACGCAGCAAGTGCTCCAGCGAAATCACCGAGGGTGCCCTTGCCTAACATCCCCAATTGATCGCCCAAGGCACCATACGCCGAAGACGCGTCGCTCATCCGCGTGGGCGTCGCATCCGCGCGCGCAGCCAGCGTGGCGTAGGCGGAGGCGGCCAGCTTCATCGCTTGCACGGCTTCGACCATCCGGCCCATGCCGAACAGTATTTCGGCTTGCGACTGCCTCGCAAAAGCGAAAGCGTGCAGCGCGTCCACGTCGGAAGGGTCTTTCGCCTTCCACTGTTCGGTGAGGCTCACTGCCTTGTTGATGCTGACGAGACCGCCAGCGGCGTCGCCGATATTCTGGTCGTAGGGATTGCCTTCAAGGTTTGCGACGCGCGTGTAGGCGTCTGCGAGATTGACCGCTGTCGGTTTATCGGGATCGCCATTTTTCGACATCCGATCCAGATGCTCCAACACCCGCGTGACTAGCAGCTTCTGGGCGCTTGTAGATCCGGGCAATTGTTTTATGGCTTCGTCGAGCTCGGTCAGGAGACTAACGCTGAGTTGGCGCAGATCTTCCGATTGAGCCTGTGCTTTGGAGCGCTGCACCTGAGCCACATGCGCCTGCCAGGCTATGCCTGCTACACCGGCGACCGCCGTGACCAACAGGACCGCTGCACCCGCGATGGCAAGCGTGTTGCGGCGGATGAAGCGTTCTGCGCGGTAGCGGAGGTTTCCGCGGCGGGCGTCTACCGGTCGCTGCTCCAGCCACGCCTGTATGTCGGCTGAAAAATGTTCGACGGTGGAGTAGCGATCTTCGGGTTCCTTTCGTAAAGCCATCAGGACGATGGCGTCGAGGTCGGCATCGAGTTTGGCTGCGGTCGACGACGCGACCGCGCTGGGCTTCTGCGGCTGTTGATGGCAGATGACCCTCACCATCTCTTCGGTAGAGAAATTCGTGAGCTCGTAAGGAGCTTTGCCGGTCAACAGAACATACAGCAGAACGCCAAGCGAGTAGGTATCCGAGGCTGTTGAAATGGACTGCCCAAGAACCTGCTCCGGGCTGGCGTAGCGCGGCGTGAAGGCCTGCATGCCGGAGCGCGTAGCGTCCGCGTGCAAGCCCTCCGAAAGCGGCTGGATGATTTTCGCGGTGCCGAAGTCCAGAAGACGCGGCGTGCTGTCTCCGGTAACCAGGATGTTGTCGGGTTTCAGATCGCGATGCACGATCAGATTCCTATGCGCGTACTGCACAGCTTCGCAGACTTTCTGAAACAACTGCAGGCGGGCGCGAACGTTGAGACCCTGCTGCACACAAAAGTCAGTGATGGACACGCCATCGACAAGCTCCATCACAAGATAGAGCTCTCCCTGCTCGGTCACTCCACCGTCCAGCAAGCGGGCGATATAGGGATGTGTGAGCCGTGCCAGCATCTGCCGTTCGGCGCGGAACCGTTCGCGGAAGAAGTCCGTCACCAGGGGTGTGTCGATGATCTTGATCGCGACATGCTGTTCAAACTGGCCGTCCGACCGGTGCGCGCGATAGACGCTGCCCATGCCTCCCCGGCCGATCAAGCCGTCGATCACGTACGAGCCCACCGATGTGCCGGGTTCAACCGTATCCGCCGACACGCTCAAGCGATGAATCTCTTCTGCATCGCAGGCTTCGAGCAGCGAGCGGAGTTCGTCCATCAGCGTGGTGTCGCCGCCGCAGCGTTGGGTCAGCAACGCCGAACGCGCGGGCTCCTGAGCACCCAGCGCGTCGTGAAAGATCGCTTCCATGGCGGACCAGCGTGCCGCTTCCTCGTCCATACCTCTCCTAGGACTGCCGCATCTCACGGCGCCACTCATAGAGACTGCGTAAAAAACCGCTAAACCCTCGCAGGTGCCGTGTTCAGCGCATCGGGATAGAGGCGCCGGTAAAGCCACGACCGGACAAATTGCAGATCACGATGGACCGTTGCCTGCGACCGCCCCAGCAAATCCGAGGTTTCCTCGATCGTGCACCCTAGAAAGTAGCGAAGCTCGGCTACATGCAGCCGCGATGGATCAATCTTCTCCAACTCATCCAGAGCGATGTTCAGCTGCAGAATCTCCGGACTACCCACCTCGACCCACGGAATATCTGCACTCAGAGGCACATGCTGGATTCCGCGCCCCCGCCGTTGCGCGTTATTTTCGCGGGCATGGTCGATCAGGATCAGACGCATCACCTTGGCGGAAAACGTGTAGAAATGCGCGCGATCGGCGAGGACAGTGCGATTCTGGTTGAGCAGACGGATGTAGAGTTCATGCACGAGCGACGTCGCCTGCATCACTCCAGGGTCCCGCTCGCGCCGCAGGTAGGCAGCGGCTACTTCCCTCAGGTGCGGATAAACAAGGGGCAGCAGATCGTCAAAGGCCTGAGCCTCGCCTTCTCTCCACCTGACCAACAGAAGAGTGATCTCGCCCTTACCAGAATCCATTGCCTGTCCCGACTGCTATATGTGAGATTCCGTTACGTTATCACTTTGGCGCGGGCATTGTCTGCGCTCGGGCCGGGCGCAGAGCTGATAAATCCCCGTAATATCGCTGTTTTTATTTTTCGAGCGGGAGCGTGAGAGGGTTTTGGGATATTTTGCGCTGTCTTGTATAGGCGGACGTTTGAAGACCGCCCCCAGGAGAAGTCCATGACTGTCCCATCTACCCGAATGTTTGCAGCGGTTGTCTCGTCTCTCGCGAGTCCCACAACCCGGTCTCTGATCTCGCGCGCCAAGGCGCTGATCGTCGCGGCCGCTCTTCTTACCGGGATTGCTTCCGTGGCTTCACTTGCGGCGCAGCAACCTGCGGCAACCCCGGCGCCGCGCCTCGACGCCAACTTCGGCAAGATTCCGCTCAACTTCGAGCCCAACCGCGGGCAGGTGGCCCCGGAGGTGCAGTTTCTTTCGCGCGGTCCGGGGTACGCGCTCTTTCTAACCCCAGGCGAAGCGGTGCTCGAGTTGAACAAGGGCAAGTCCGCAAGTGCGAGCTCCACCCTGCGCATGAAGCTGCTGGGAGCCGACGCTTCGGCCAAGGTGGCCGGTGATACACCGCTGCCGGGCAAGGTGAATTACTTCATCGGCAACGATCCGAAGAAATGGCAGACCGGCGTCGATACCTACAAGCGCGTGCAGTACACGGGCGTGTATCCAGGCATTGACCTGGTGTACTACGGCAATCAGCGCGAGCTGGAGTATGACTTTGTGGTCGCGCCGCACGCCGACGCGAGCAAGATAGCGCTTAGTTTCGCGGGCGCGACGCCGCGCATCGATGCGTCTGGCGATCTGGTTCTGCCGGCAGGACGCGGAGATGCCCGCTTCCACAAGCCCGTCGTCTACCAGACGGTCAACGGCAGCAAGGTCTCAGTGGAAGGCCGCTACGAGATCGCAGACGGCAAAGTCGGATTCGCGTTGGGCAGCTATGACCATACGCGGTCCCTGGTGATCGATCCTGTGCTCAGCTACCTGACCTACATCGGCGGTTCCTCAAACGACCAGATCAACGGCATCGCCATCGACACAGCGGGCAGCGCGTACATTGTGGGCACGAGTTCTTCAATTGACTATCCCACCAAGAACCCTTACCAGGCCATCAGCCCCGGCATGGCCGCCGTCTCCGGTCGCTACTCGCTGGTTGTCAGTAAATTCAACGCCACCGGTACCGCGCTGGTGTATTCCACGTTTATCGGCTCGACCGAGTACACCGAGGGCTTCGGCATCGCGGTCGATCCAGGCGGCAATGCCTACGTTGTAGGCGACACCACCTACGGCACCTATCCGATCACCGCCGGCGCGTTCCAAACCGTCTGCGGCGGAAACTACACCGTTCCCCAGGGCAGCTCCGCGCCTATGCGCACCAACGGCTGCGTTGGTTACGGACAAGGCGATACTGGCGGCGTATTGACCAAGCTCAACCCCACCGGCAGCGCGCTGGTCTATTCGACGTACCTTAGCGGCAACAACTACAACAGCGTCCGCGCGGTGGCTGTCGACGCAGCAGGCGAAGCCTATGTGGCCGGTCTGACCAACTCCCAATGCAACCTCGGCGTTTATAGTCTTGCCGGCTATCAACCCTTTGATTGCTACCCCACCACCGCTGGCGCCGCGCAGGCTGGTGCCAACGTCTCCACAGGCGGCGGGATACGCAACTTCACGTTCTTCTCCAAGCTCGATGCAGCCGGAGCCAATCTGCTCTACTCCTCCCTGCTTGGGCCTAACAACTTCCAACAGCAAAGCACGACCGCTCCCCTCGCGATCGCCGTCGATCCTGCCGGCCTGGCTTACGTCTCGGGATACTCCTCCAATAACCTCTTCACAACCGCGGGCTCTTATC
The DNA here is from genome assembly GCA_964658125.1 of uncultured Acetobacteraceae bacterium. Taxonomy (GTDB): domain Bacteria; phylum Acidobacteriota; class Terriglobia; order Terriglobales; family Acidobacteriaceae; genus Granulicella. Next base: position 9,448 of record CAZZYB010000073.1, read on the forward strand.
AACCGACGGCGTCTGCAGCTAACAGTCAGTACGGCTTTGTCGCAAAATTTGATCCCACCGCCCAGCGCCTCATCTACAGCACGTACGTTTCTGGCCCAAAAGGCAGCATGCCGTATGTGGCGGCGGACGCCGCCGGCAATGCCTATCTTGCCGGTAATACCACTGACTGCAGTTACCCAACCACCGCCGGCGCCTATCAGACCCAGGCCCGGTTCCCTGCAGGCACAACCACGAACTGCGGCTCAGGCTTCGTCAGCAAGCTCGACCCCACCGGAACCACACTGCTCTGGTCTACGTTCATCGGCGACGACCCAGTCAATGCAGAGCCTACCTCTCTTGACGCCATCGCCCTGGGCTCTGACGGTTCCATCTACGTCGCCGGCAACGCGAGCGGAGCAGGCTACCCCAGCGTGAACCCCGTCGCTCCCCAGGCCCAGTACTACCAATACAACGTTGTCAGTCGTTTGGACCCCACAGGGACGGCGCTGCTCTTCTCCACCACCCTCAGCGGCACGGCCTCCTCCGCGGACAACGCCTCCGGCATCGCCGTCGACCCGGCCGGTAACATCTATGTCGCGGGCGTCACCAACAGCTTCACCTTGCCAGTGACGCCGGGCGTGTTTCAATCCACGAATACGAAGACAAACGGGGCCAACTACACCGGCTTCGTCGCCAAAATCGCTCCCACGGTTGTGACTACGACAACCCTGACCTTACCCGCCGGAACCGTCACCGCCGGTCAACCAGCAACTTTCACCGCGAAGGTCGCAGGCCCCACCGGGACCACGGCGATACCGACAGGCACCGTGACCTTCCTCAGCGGTTCCACGACGCTGGGTACAGGAACACTGGATGCTACGGGCACCGCCACCTACACGGCGACGTCGCTGAATGCTACGACCTATACGGTCACGGCGAGCTACCCGGGGAGCGCTACTTTCTCCGCGAGCGTATCGGCGCCACAGACGCTGGTTGTCAGTCCGGCGACTGCCACCGTCACTCTCACCGCACCGGCGACCGCTGCACCTGGCGCCTCTGTGACACTGTCTGTCAAAGTCGCAGGAACGAACGGGACACCGACCGGCACGGTCACGTTCAAGGACGGCACGACCACTCTGTCCACGATCGCCCTGGCATCGGGTGCGGCAACCTACACCACATCCGGGCTTGCCCTCGGGTCCCACACTCTTACCGTCAGCTACACCGGTGACAGCATCTTCGGCGCCGCCACTTCGTCGCCGCAGACGCTGGTGGTCTCGCTCACAAGCGCTTCCGTCGCGCTGACGGCACCCTCAACCGCCCTTGTCGGCGCTTCCGTTTCGTTGTCGGCAACCGTCTCTGGAGCGGGCGGAACTCCAACCGGCACCATCACCTTCAAGGATGGCGCGACCACCCTATCAACGGTCACGCTCGCTTCCGGCGCGGCTACATACTCAACCAGCACACTGGCTGCGGGCGCGCACACCATCACCGCGACCTATAGCGGCGACAGCACCTTCGGCCCCGCGACTTCCTCAGCCTCCACACTCACCGTCAGCGTCCCTGCGGCGATCACCTTTGCAGCCACACCCACCACTCTCACCGTCGCGAAAGGCTCTACCGGGACCGCAGTCATTACCGGAACCCCTGTCGGCGGATACTCCGGCACGGTCACCTTCAGCTGCGGAACGCTGCCCACCGGCGCTACATGCGTTTTCGCTCCAACCAGCCTCACCTTCACCGGTACCAACACTGCTGCCAGCACAACCCTCACGTTCGGCACCACCACGACCACAGGAGCCCTCCACTCTCTCCCGTTCGGACCCATGGGGGGCGGCGTCGTCCTGGCGCTTCTCTTCCTGCCGTTGGGTCTCCGCCGTCGCCGTACAGTTGGGCTGCGATTGGTTGCCTTGGCAGTGTTCCTCATCGGCTCCGCGTCGATGATGGGACTGGCAGGCTGCGGAGGTAACAGCTCATCCCCGTCAACCATCACAACTCCAGCAGGAACCTACACCGTGCCCGTCATCATCACCGCGGGTGCTTCGTCCTCCACAGTCAACTTATCCGTCACCGTTCAGTAGCAATATTGGAACGCCAGTCAATACAGGAAAGGGCAAAGGGTCCATACCACGGACCCTTTGCCCTTTCTGCCTTCACTTAGAAGCAATTCAAGCATACTGTCGTCAGCGCTTGGAACGCCTCAGCGGTGCCGGGCCCGTGGATTCTCGAATGACTAGCTCGGGTTCAACGCGCATCGTGGCGGGTAAACGCTTGGTTGGATCGTTGATAGTCGTCAGCAGGCGCTCGACCGCAGAGCGGCCCATCGACTGAAGCGGCTGTCGGATGGTGCTCAATCGCGGTATGAAAAACTTTGCATTCACAACGTCATCGAAGCCCAGAACGGAGACGTCGTGAGGGACCCTCAGACCTTCGTCGATCAGCGCACGTATGACGCCCATAGCGGCTGTGTCGTTGAAAGCAAAAACAGCGGTAAAGTCCC
>CAZZYB010000074.1:0-3402 GCA_964658125.1 uncultured Acetobacteraceae bacterium
CGAGACCAACGAGACAGAGCAGTAGGACATCGCGGCGACCCGGGAGGTCGCCGCTTTCTGTTGCTGAAGTTTGACTTAGGCGTTGGCGCGAGCCACTTCCTTGAGACGGGCTGCCTTGCCGCGGAGGCCGCGGAGGTAGAAGAGCTTGGAGCGGCGGACCTGGTAGGAGCGGATCTTTTCGACCTTGTCGACCACCTTGGAGTTGTAAGGGAAAATGCGCTCGACGCCTTGGCCGAAGCTCATCTTGCGAACGGTGAAGCTGCCCTGAGGGCCCTTCTTGCAGGCGATGACCATGCCTTCAAAAGCCTGGAGACGCTCTTTTTCGCCTTCTTTGATCTTTACCTGCACGCGGACAGTGTCGCCAGGAGCGAATTCCGGGAGGTCGGTGCGCTGGAGCTTTTCGGCCAGCTTCTGCATGATGGGATGGATTGACATTGTGTGATTCCTTGCTTGAAGTCGCAGGATTTAGTTTACATGAAGATGTGCGATTTGCGGGCAAAAATCCACACCCGGGTGTGCTCGCCGCTCCGCTTACTCACGGTCGAGGCTTATCAGGAATTCGCGGTCGTCATCGCTGAGGTCGGCGGCGGTAAGAAGGTCGGGGCGGTTCATGAGGGTTTTGGCCAGGGCTGCCTGGCGGCGCCACTTGCGGATGATGCTGTGGTCTCCGTTGGACAGGACTTCGGGGATGGGGGTGCCGCGGAAATCGGCGGGGCGGGTGTAATGAGGGTAGTCGAGGAGGCCGCCGGAGGCGTTGGTGGAGCGGGGAACGCCGTCTTCGGTCTTTTCGTCTGGAACGAAATCGCCTTCGCCGAAGCTTTCGTAGCGGGAGCTGTCGGCGTGGCCCAGGACTCCGGGTAGGAGGCGGACGACGGCGTCGATGATGACCGCGGCGCCCAGCTCGCCGCCGGAGAGGACGTAGTCGCCGATGGAGAGTTCTTCGTCGGCGAGGAGTTGAGCGACGCGTTCGTCTACGCCTTCGTAGCGGCCGCAGATGAAGACAACGCGGTCGAGTGTGGCGAGCTGGCGGGCTTTGGCCTGGGTAAAGCGCGCGCCTTGAGCGGAGAGGAGGATGACCGTTTCGCGCGATTTGTTGCGAATGGATTTGTGAGCTACGCCGAGGGATTCTACGGCTTCGAAGATGGGCTCGGGCTTGAGTACCATGCCTTCGCCGCCGCCGAAGGGGCGGTCGTCTACCGTGCGGTGGCGGTCCTGGGTGAAGTTACGGAGGTCGTGGGTGTGGACTTCAGCGATGCCTTGGCGGAAGGCGCGAGGGACTACACCGTATTCGAATGGGCCGCGGAAGAAGTCGGGGAAGATGGTGACAATGTCGAAGCGCATAAAGGGAGAGGTTAGGGAAAATCTAGATTGGGTCGAGGAGGCCGGGGGGAAGGTTCATGGTGATGCGGTGATTGGCGGTGTCGACGGAAAGGAGCTGCGCGCGGACGAAGGGGATCAGGGTGGTGTCGGCGTCTTCGGGAGTGTTGAGGAGGTGGACGCAGAGTAGCGGGGCGGCGTCGGGGAGGCGGGTTTTGCCGTCGGGGGTGGTGGCGAACTCGACGTCGATTACTTCGCCGACTGGGGTGTCGCTGTCGTAGAGGGTAGAGCCGATCAGGTCGGAGACGTAGAAGGTGTCCTCGTCGAGCGCGGGTCGTTCCGTGGCGGGGAGCATGAGTTGCATGTTGGCAAGGCGTTCGGCGTCGTTGATGCTGTCGCAACCGGCAACTTTGAGGACTATGCGACCGGCGTTTTTGCCGGTGGGCATCCAGTGGGATTCGATTGTGATGCGCTGTGCGTCAGGCGCGGGAGCTGAAGCGCTTGCGGGGACGAGGTAGACGCCGAGGGGGTTTGTAAGTTGTTCGGGAAAGTCTGTGAGGGGGTCCGCGAGCAACTCGCCGCGGCGTCCCTGGGGGCGCAGCAGACGAGCAAGCGTCACGAAATTTGAAGGTTCAGGAGGCACATTTCGATTGTAGCCGCCAGATTTGACGATGAAGGGCGACGCGCTCAGGCGTTATGGTCTTCAACGTCGGATTCAACGATATCCAGACCGAAGCGATGCTGCAGCTTCATGCTGGCGGCGCCGAGGATGGTGCGCAGAGAGCGCGCCGTCCGGCCTTGTTTGCCGATTACTTTGCCGATATCGCCGGGAGCGACACGGAGCCTAAGGAGCGTCGAATCGCCCTCTTTTATTGCTTCCACCTTGACCGCTTCGGGCTCATCTACGAGCGCCTTTGCGATTTCCGTCATCAACGCCTGCATGTTTGGTGCAGAGTCATTCACAGCCTTGTTGCCTACATCAACCATCCGCCTACCTCATTGGGAGTTGCCCCAAGCGGATTCTTGTGAGTGGCTCTTCTCTGGAGGAAGAGTCCGGGAGTCACAATCCACCGCTACTCGGGCGAGGTCCATCAGTGCCTTATGAGTAATGGCCTGACAGACAACGTAAGTTCCGCGTTTACGGCACTTATATTGCGAGTGTACGCGATGGGGCCCGGGTTATTTTCAATCTTTGGGTTCGACGAAAGGTGCCCAAAGTTCTTCGAGAAGAGTTACTTAGGCAGTAGGGACGGCTTCGGGGACGGGCGCAGCTTCGTACTTTGCGAGGAGCTTGCCAACGCGCTCCGAGAGCTGTGCGCCCTTGCTGGTCCAGTAGTCAATGCGCTCGCGCTTGAGGTCTACGCTGGCGGGGTTGGTGCGGGGGTTATAGGTGCCGACAACTTCGACCGAGCGGCCGTTGCGGGCGCGGTCCTTTTCAATTACAACGACGCGATAGTGGGGCTGCTTTCGTGCTCCAACGCGCGACAAACGAATCATCAACACTGGGGGTGTTTCCTCTCAAACTTGAATGTGTTCAGTGGCTCGTGGGATCTGGCATGAAGCGGTGGACTACGTGTCAACACCACCCGCCCGGATTCGCGGACCGAACACCTAAGTATCGCGGATTTTGAGGCATTTCGCAACGAGGGAATGACGAATTCTTGCAGTCACCGCTTACGGCGCGGGGAAAAGAAAGCGGAGCGCCTGGTCGAAACGGTCGGCCCAGGCGTTTTCGTCGTGAATTGCGCCGTTTACGCGAACATATTTCAGGTCGACGTCATCCTGCCAGCCGCGCAGGATGAGGCGGCGGTGGAGGAGATCGGTGTCGCGGAGGTGGCGGAGGCCTTCGGCTGTGCCCATGTCGAGCCAGATTTTCAGGGCGGGTTTGGAGCGGAGGTCGTTGACCAGGGCGAGGAGGCTCCGGTTGTCCCACCAGACGCTCGGGGACATGACGGCGAGTTTGCCGAAGATGTCAGGGTACTCTAGGCCGAGGGCGAGGGTGATGAGGCCGCCGAGCGAGGAGCCACCGAGGGCAGTATTTTCCGGGCCCGCGAGGGTGCGGAAACGCTTATCTATAAACGGCTT
>CAZZYB010000074.1:3412-7643 GCA_964658125.1 uncultured Acetobacteraceae bacterium
GATAACAAACGACCGTAGCGGCGGCCTTCGCCGCCGCCGAGCCGGGCGTCGCGGGTGGGAGTGTACTCGGCCATGCGGCGGGTGCCCGTATTGGCAATGCCGACGAGGATGATGGGTTCGATGAGGCCGTCCGCGGTGAGGGCGTCGGCGGCCTGATGGGCGCGCCAGGTGCGGTTGACGGCGTAGGAGGTGCGGCCATCGAAGAGGTTCTGGCCATCGTGCAGATAAAAAACGGGGAAACGGCGGCGCGGCTGGGCGCGGTAGGCTTCGGGGAGGTAGATGGAGATGTCGCGGTCGTCGGCGAGGAAGCGCGAATGGAAGTTGTGGATGACGCGGTAACGCGGGTTGTTGTCGAGCTCGTGGCGGGACTCGGGGTTTATGTCTTCGGAAGGCATCGCGAGCTCCTCGGAGTCTTCTTCGACTTCGAAGTGCGACTCTTCAGGTGAATTTGCCCGTTCTTCCACATGTTCTGCAAACGTTTCGTTCAAATTGAGTACATAACCTGGCGTGTAAAGTTACCCTTGAGACTAGCAGAGGGCGTACGAATGAAGCGGGAATACCACAAGTGGTGGTCGGAACGTCTGGGCCGCGATATGGAGTTGATGGTTTACGGGCACGATGGGTTGCCGGCGGTGGTGTTCCCAACCTCGCAGGGGCGGTTTTTCGAGTTTGAGGACCAGGGGATGGTGGAGGCGGTCCGGGACAAGCTGGAGGGCGGTCGGCTGCAGCTGTTCTGCGTGGACTCGGTTGACAACGAGAGTTGGTACAACCGGAGTGTTGAACCGCGCTGGCGGATTGCGCGGCATGTTCAGTATGAAAGCTATGTGATGGAAGAGGTTCTGCCGCTGGTACGGCAGATGAACGGGCGGCCGCACCTGGCTTCGGTGGGGTGCAGCTTTGGCGGGTACCATGCTGTGAATATCGCGCTGAGGCATCCTGACCGGTTTTCGGGATTTTTGTCGATGAGCGGGGCGTTTGACTTGCCGTCGCTGGGGTTTTTGCACGGGTATCACGATGAGGATGTTTATCTGAGCCAGCCGATGCAGTATCTGCCTAACCTGAGCGATCCGTGGTACTTCGATCACTATCGGCGGAATACGTATGTGCTGGCGACGGGCGTCCATGACCAGTGCTGGAACGATAATGAAAAGCTGGCGCGATTGATGCGGTGGAAGGGTATCCCTGTGCAGCTTGATGTCTGGGGCGATAATACCGGGCATGACTGGCCGTGGTGGCAACGCATGGCGCAGGTTTACCTCTAAAGAAGCAGGGTTAGGGATAGGAAGAGCAAGAACAACTACAGCGGCAACATGAACAAGTGGAGGATGGATTGAAGAAGATCGGCGTTTTGTTTGGAATGGAGAACACGTTTCCGGGTGCTCTGGTCGAGAAGATCAACTCGATGGAACTGGATGGGATATCTGCGGAGTTTGTTGAGGTTGGCGGTGTGCAGATGGCAAAGGCCTGCCCGTATGCGGTGATTGTCGACCGGATTTCGCATGATGTGCCGTTCTACCGGTCGTATTTGAAGAACGCTGTGTTGACGGGAACGCAGGTGATCAACAATCCGTTCTGGTGGTCGGCGGATGACAAGTTCTTCAACTACGCGCTGGCTGAAAAGATTGGTGTGGCCGCGCCGCGGACGGCGCTGATTCCGCAGAAGTACTATCCGCCGATGACGAACGAGCAGTCGTTCCGGAACCTGCAGTTCCCTCTGGATTGGGATGCGATTTTTGATTATGTGAAGTTTCCGGCGTTTCTGAAGCCCCATGATGGGGGCGGTTGGCGCGATGTGTATCACGTACATAATCGCGAGGAGTTTTTCGATGCTTACGATCAGTCGCGGGATCTGACAATGACGCTGCAGGCGGCGGTGAACTTCAAGGAGTACTTCAGGTGCTATGTGGTGGGGCAGGAGGATGTGCGGATCATGGCCTACGATCCGCGGCGACCGCATGAGCATCGTTATGTGCTGGAGCCGCAGGAGTACCCGTATGGATTGCTGACGCGGGTGGAGAAGGATGCGCTGACGCTTTGCCGGGCGCTGGGGTATGACCTGAATACCGTCGAGTTTGCGGTCGAGGATGGCGTGCCCTATGCGATCGACTTCATGAACCCGGCGCCTGATGCTGACAGGCATTCGGTGGGTGAAGAGAACTTCCAGTGGATCGTCGAGAAAGTGGCAGCGCTGGCGGTGAAGAAGGCTCAGAATCCGGTGGCGAAGATGGAGTTCCGGTGGGCTGGGTTCCTCGGCGGAGCGAGTACGGTGAAGGCTAAGGCTCCGGCCAAGAAGGCGGCTGCTAAGAAGGCTCCGGCCAAGAGGGCTGCGAAGAAGGCAGCGAAGCAGGAAGAGCCGTTGAAGTAGAAGTCTGCAAGAAGGATTGAGGCTCAGGATGCGACCTACATTTACGTTGGGGATTGAAGAGGAGTATCAGACGATCGATCCGGAGACCCGCGATCTGAAGTCGCACATCGCGACTGAGATGCTGGAGCAGGGCAAACTGCGGTTGGAAGAGCGTGTGAAGGCCGAGATGCACCAGTCGGTGATCGAGGTGGGCACGCGGATTTGCCGGAACATTGAAGACGCGCGGGAGGATATTTATGACCTGCGGCGCAATATGATCCATCTAGCCGAGGAGAATGGCTTGGTGCTGGTTGCAGGGGCTACGCATCCTTTTGCGGATTGGCGCCAGCAGGAGATTTATCCGGATCCTCGTTACGACAAGGTGGTTGAGGATCTGCAATTGGTGGCGCGCTCAAACCTGATTTTCGGCCTGCATGTTCATGTGGGGATCGAGGATAAGGAAGACGCGATCCGGATTATGAACTCGCTGCGGTATTTTCTGCCGCATATTCTGGCACTGTCGACTAACTCGCCGTTCTGGCTGGGGATGGAGACTGGATATAAGAGCTATCGGGCGAAGGTGTTTGAGAATTTTCCGCGGACTAACCTGCCGGATACTTTTAATGACTATTCGGAGTTTGAGAGCTACGTCAATCTGCTGATCAAGACCAACAGCATTGATAACGCGAAGAAAATCTGGTGGGACGTTCGGCCACATCCTTTTTTCAATACGGTGGAGGTGCGGGTGTGCGATATTCCGCTGCGAGCGGAGGAGACGGTCGCGATTGCGGCGCTGATCCAGGCTACTGCCTGCAAGCTCTGGAAGCTGCATGAGAGCAACCTGGACTTTCGGCAGTATTCGCGCGCGTTGCTGATGGAGAACAAATTTCGTGCGGTGCGGTATGGGCTCGACGGCAAGCTGATTGATTTTGGAAAGCAGATCGAAGTGCCCGAGCGCGAATTGATTCTGGAATATTTGCACTTTATTGACGATGTGGTGCCGGAGCTGGAAAGCCGCAGCGCGATTAATTACATCTACAAGATGTTGGAGCAGGGATCGGGTGCAGACCGGCAGCTGAAGGTCTACCGCGAGACGGGCGATCTGAAGAAGGTGGTCGACTATATGGCGGCCGAGACGCGGGTTGGGCTCGATCTGTGAGGCGAGAAGAACACGCAAAGACGCGACGGAAGCCAAGGCTCGCGACGGAAGGATGAGAGATGAGTGAGTTGAAAGAGCCCGTGATGACGGACCTGCTTGAAGTGGAGTTTCCGGAGGAGTTTCTGGAAGGGGCGCGGAATGCCGTGACGACTTGTCTGCGGATCAAGCCGGAAGAGAAAGTAACCGTGATCACCGACGAAAGCTGTTTGACGATTGCGGCTTCGCTGGCGGCGGAGTTGGAGGACATCGGCTGCACGTGGAATGCGTTTGTGTTGGAGCAGATTGCGGAACGGCCGCTGAAGAATGGCATGCCGCGCGAGGTGCTCGAGGATATGGAGACGTCGCAGGTGAGTATCTTTGCGGTGCAGGTTCAGCCTAATGAGCTGCGGTCGCGGATGGATATGACGGACGTGGTGAACCGGCGGCATATGCGTCATGCGCACATGGTGAACATCACGCCGGAGGTGATGGTCGAGGGGATGCGCGCGGATTTTAACGCCGTCGACCGCCTGAGCCAGGTGGTGTTGGATAAGGTGCGCAAGGCTACTTATGTGCGGGCTACAACGCCGGCTGGGACGGATATTCGGGCGGAGTTGAACCCGGCTTATAAGTGGTTCAAAACTTCGGGGATTATCAGCCCGGAGAAGTGGGGGAACCTGCCGGGTGGGGAGTGCTTTACGGCTCCGGGTGAGGTGAATGGGCGGTTTGTGGTGGATGGTGTCGTGGGG
>CAZZYB010000074.1:7653-11719 GCA_964658125.1 uncultured Acetobacteraceae bacterium
GAGACGCCGCTGACCATTGAGATTTCGGGGAACCGGATTACTTCCGTGGCTTCGGAAAATAAGGAGTTGGAGCGGGAGTTCTGGAGCTATACGCACACGGATGAGAACTCGGACCGCGTGGGTGAGTTTGCGATTGGGACGAACATCGGGGTGTCGCGGGTGATTGGGAACATTTTGCAGGATGAGAAGTTTCCGGGGATTCATATTGCGTTTGGCGATCCGTATGGAGCGCATACGGGGGCGCAGTGGAAGTCGACTACGCATATCGATGTGGTGGGGCTGGAGTTCAGCATCTGGTTGGGCGGCGCGCATGGGGAAGAACAGATTATGCGGGATGGGAAGTTCCTCGTTGAAGGGTAGTTTTTGCCGCGATCGAGAAGAAAACGCAACGGCGCAAAGGACGCGAAGGAACGCAACGAATGATTGAGAGCTATCGGAGCGATTTCAATGCGCGGTTTGCGGACGAGAAGTATGCGGAACTGCTGCGGCGCCTGGATGAGAAGACGGGGACGCATGTTGAGTTTCGAGTTGCGGAGACGCCTTGCTTCTTTCCGCGTGAGTTGATGGAAGAGATGGTGCGTGCGGGGGTGGAGCTGACGCATCAGTTGCTGGATAGTCCGGAGTATATGCGGCTTTCGGATGCGGCGATTCCGGCGGAATTTCGCGTGCCGAATGAGGATCAGCATCCGCATTTTATGACCGTGGACTTTGGGCTGGTGCGCGATCCGACCGGTGCGCTGAAGCCGAAGCTGGTGGAGATGCAGGCGTTTCCTTCGATCTTTGGGTACCAGCCGCTGCTGTCGAAGGAGTATGTGAATGTCTTCGGGCTGGATACGAAGCTCAAGTACTTGTTTGGTGGAATGAACGAAGAGCAGTACTGGGCCCTGCTGCGGGAGGTGATTTTCGGCCGGCATGATCCGAAGAACGTGGTGCTGGCAGAGGTGGATCCTGAGACGCAGAAGACGCTGCCGGATTTCCGGATGCATGAGCAGCACCTGGGGATTCGAACGGTGAATGTAACGGAGCTTGTGAAGCAGGGGCGGAAGCTTTATTACCGTCACGAGGGGGTGTTGGTTCCGATCCATCGGATTTACAACCGCGTGATTGTGGATGAGTTGGAGCGGAAGGGGATTACGCTGCCGTTCGACTATAGAGATGACCTGGATGTGGAGTGGGCCGGGCACCCGAATTGGTACTTCAGAATCAGCAAGTTCTCGATTCCGCACCTCAATCATCCGACGGTTCCAGCGGCAGTTTTTCTGGACGGGTATTACGAAGGTAACGGGCGTGAGCGGCTGCCGGTCAATCGGGAGGACTGGGTGTTCAAACCGCTGTACAGCTTTGCGGGCAAGGGAGTCCAGTTTGGGCCGAGCGATGCCGACCTCGATGCTGTACCGGCGGAGGAGCGGCGCAACTATCTGTTGCAGGAACGCGTGCGTTTCGAGCCCGTAATTGCCACTCCGGAGGGCATGACTCAGGCCGAGATACGGATTCTGTACGTGTGGCCGGATGATGGGGAGATGATCCCGATGATCAGCTTGGTTCGGATGGGCCGGGGGTTGATGATGGGCGTGGACCACAATCGCGATCGGACCTGGGTGGGCGGGTCGACCGGTTTATTCGCGTAATAGTGGTTACCTTTGGGTAGAAGTAACGTAGAATTCCACCAAGCATTAAAGTTACCGAAGGGTTGGCGCAAAGGGCCCACGATCAAAGTATGTCTATGGTAGACAGAGCGATACACACTGACCCGGTGCGCACGGCCGTAAGGTTTCCGCTGCATCTCGACGTGACAATTTCGTGGGACAAGGGCAACTTTCATGCGGTGACGGAAGACGTTTCTGCTAACGGCATCCTGTTTGGAGCAGAGGATCCACCTCCGATAGGTGCGCGCATCGAGTTCACGCTGTCGATGCCGGCTGAGATTATGGGTGCGTCCGATGACGTAAGACTGGACTGCGTAGGACGCATCGTTCGGCATCAAGTAACCGCTGGCAAGAACCTGGTGGCTGCCGTAATCGATGAATATTCCCTAAAGGCTGAGCATGCATGAGAACTGAACTATCTACCCCCCCGGGCCATCAGGAAGAAGACATGCAGGACGCCCCCGCACAGAGTATTCGGGTTATTTTGGCCGATTCACAGGCGATCTATCGCGTGGGAATGCGGAAGATCTTCGCGCTTGAGGACGATATCCGCGTGGTGGCGCAGGCTGAAAACCTGGACAATCTTTACGCGGCTTTGCAGCATTTTCCGACGGACGTGGTGGTGCTCGAAGCTCAGCTTATCAATGGGACGGTGGATGCGATTCCAGAGTTTGTGCGGCGGGCTCCGGATGCGAAGCTGATCGTGCAGATTTCTGAGACCGATGAGACGAGTACGGTGGAGCTGTATCGGCGGGGTGTGCGCGGCGTGGTTCCGCGATCGATATCGCCGGATCTGCTGATCAAGTGCGTTCGCAAGATCGCTGCGGGCGAGACGTGGATCGATAACAAGTCGATCAGCTGGGTGATCGAGGCTTATCGGGCGCAGGCGACGACCTTGACCAATCCCAAGTCGCAGCCGAAACTTTCGCCGAAGGAACTATCGATCATTGGGTGCATTACGCGAGGGATGCGGAATAAAGAGATTGCGTATCAGATTGGAACGACGGAGCAGGTGGTGAAGAACTATCTGCGCAAGATTTACGACAAGCTCGGCGTGTCGGACCGGTTGGAGCTGGCGCTTTACTGCATGCACCACGAGACTTTGAAGAAGGGCAACCCGATGACGGAGGCGCCTGTGCCGATCGATACACCGGCGTCACGCGGGAAGCTTTAGGCACGATAGCTCTTGGCCTTCATGCAGCAGATTCGTGAGCTGACGAAGCCGCAGCGGCGGGCGTTTACGGCTTGCTTTCTGGGCTGGGCGCTGGACTCGTTCGATTTCTTCCTCCTGACTTTCTGCCTGGATGAAGTCGCTGCACAATTTCAGATAAGCCATACGACGGTGACGGAGGCGATCTTCGCGACGCTGGCCATGCGGCCGGTTGGGGCGCTGCTGTTTGGGTGGCTGGCGGAGCGGTTTGGGCGGCGACCGGTGTTGATGGCGAACATTGTGTGCTTCTCGGTGTTTGAGCTGGCGTCGGCGTTTGCGCCGAGCTGGCATGTGTTTTTGATCTCGCGAGCGCTGTTTGGGATTGCGATGGGCGGCGAGTGGGGCGTGGGGGCGGCGCTGGCGCTTGAGTCTCTGCCGGCTAAGGGTCGAGGGTTCTTTTCGGGGTTGCTACAGGAAGGATATGTCGCCGGGAACCTGTTGGCGGCTGCGGTTTATGGATTGTTCGGGCTGGCGGTGGCGCACTTTGGGGTGCATGGATTTGCGGCTAGCTGGAGGGTGCTGTTTGTTGTTGGCTCGTTGCCGGCGCTGCTGGTGTTTTATGTGAATGCGCACGTGGAGGAGTCGCCGGCCTGGAAGTCTTCTCCACGAGGACAGCGCGCGGATGTGAAGCGGTGGTCGTTTCTAAGCGAGTTCTCGAAGCATATTCCGAAGCTGCTTTTTCTTACGCTGCTGATGTTTGCGTTCATGTCGTTCAGTCACGGGACGCAGGATCTTTATCCGCGGCTGTTGAAGCATGATCATCTGTTTCCGGCGCCGACCGTGTCTCTGATTGCGATCATCAGTAACCTGGGGGCGTTTGCGGGTGGAGTGTTTTGCGGGACGGTTTCGGAGAGGTTCGGGCGGAAGCGGACGATTGTTACGGCGGCTCTGCTGGCGATTCTTGTGATTCCGCTGTGGGCGTGGAGTTCGACAGTGGCGATGCTGGCGGTGGGCGGATTCGTGATGCAGTTTATGGTGCAGGGCGCGTTTGGGGTGATCCCGGCGCATCTGAATGAGCTTTCGCCGGGGCCGCTGCGGTCGGTGCTGCCGGGGTTTGCTTATCAGCTTGGAGCGCTGCTTTCGTCGTGGAATATTGTGGTGCAGTCGAAGCTGGCGGAGAAGTATTTTGGTGGGCGGCTGGCGCCGGTGATGGCGGGTACGGTGCTGGTGGTGGCGTTGTCCGTCGCGCTGGTGACGGGACTTGGCAAAG
>CAZZYB010000075.1:0-11615 GCA_964658125.1 uncultured Acetobacteraceae bacterium
TGCTCCCCTCCATCCCCGGCATGACCAGCGTCTTCCTCAAAAAGGAGCTGATGAGCATCCCCCTCCTGGGCACGGCCATGCGGATGGGAAGATTCGTCCCCGTCTCCCGCGGTCGCTCCCGCGTAGAAGCCGAGCGCAGCGTCCGCGCCGCCGCCGAAGCCCTCCGCAGCGGCCTCAACATCACCATCTTCCCCGAAGGCACACGCTCTCCCGACGGCAACCTCCTCCCCTTCAAAAAGGGCGCCTTCTTCCTCGCCGCCGACAGCGGAGCCCCCATCGTCCCCGTTATCCTCTCCGGCACCACCCGCATGATGCCTAAAGGCAGCCTCAAAATCGCCGCCGGAGAAGCCACCGTCCGCTTTCTCACGCCCATTGAGCCGTCAAACTACGCAACCCGCGAAGACCTCATGGCCGCAGTCCGCCATCGCATGGAGGCGGCGTTGTCCGAGTAGCTGACCACCTCACCGGCAAAGCCCCCGCAATCCTCTTGCCGTGGCTCTCGACCACGCACCCTCAGTCGGGCATGATGTTAATAGTCGATCGGTCTCCTGAGGTCTTGCTTGTCGCAACTTCAGCATTCCGGGTTTTCATCGATTGGACAACATTGTCTTGCCAGGTGACATTCAGGTAAGCCAAGGCGCTAACCCCTGGGATATGTTTCTCTGTCTCAACCACACATTTCGCGAACGAGCACTACACGACATCGGAGCAACATTGAGCAACAATCCCATTCTGGTCACCGGCGGCGCCGGCTTCATCGGTTCGAACTTCATCCTCGATTGGTTCGCCACCCACCAGCCCCAACCCATCATCAATCTCGACCTCCTCACCTACGCCGGCAACCCAGCCAACCTCGCCTCCCTCTCCGGGAACCCGAACTATACCCTCGTCCGCGGCGACATCTGCGACCCGACCCTCGTCCCCAAACTTCTCGACCAATACCGCCCGCAAGCCATCGTCCACTTCGCAGCCGAGTCCCACGTAGACCGCAGCATCCTCGGCCCCGAGGCCTTCCTCCGCACCAACATCGACGGCACCTTCAATCTCCTCCGCGCCGCCCGCACCTACGTCGACAAAGACGCCCCCACAAACTTCCGCTTCCTTCACGTCTCCACCGACGAGGTCTACGGCACCCTGACTCCGGAAGCCGCAGCCTTCCACGAACAAACTCCTTTCGCTCCGAACTCCCCGTACGCTGCCTCCAAAGCGTCCTCCGACCACCTCGTCCGAGCCTGGCACCACACCTACAAACTCCCCACCCTCATCACCAACTGCTCCAACAATTACGGCCCATTCCAATTCCCCGAAAAACTTATCCCGCTTATCATCTCGAACGCGCCGGCAGGCAAACCCCTTCCTGTCTACGGCGACGGCCAGCAGATCCGCGACTGGCTCTACGTCGCCGACCACTGCGCCGCAATCCGCGCCGTCCTCGCCAACGGCCGCCTCGGCGAGACGTACAACATCGGCGGCAGCAATCAGCGCAGCAACCTCGCGGTAGTCGAGTCCATCTGCGCCATCCTCGACGAACTCCGTCCGACCGCACAGCCCTACGCGCAACTCATTCGCTACGTAGAAGACCGCCCCGGTCACGACCGCCGTTATGCCATCGACGCTCGCAAGATCCAGTCCGAACTAAATTGGCAAGCCACCGAAACCTTCGAAACGGGCCTCCGCAAAACGGTCGCGTGGTACCTCAACAACCCGGACTGGATCGAAAGCGTCACCAGCGGCGCCTATCAACAATGGCTCACAACCAACTACAGCGACCGCGCAGAAGCAGGTTCAAAATGAAGGGCATCATCCTCGCCGGAGGCTCCGGCACGCGTCTGCACCCGGTAACCCAGGCAGTCTCCAAGCAACTCCTGCCCGTCTACGACAAGCCGATGATCTACTACCCGCTGTCCGTGCTGATGCTGGCCGGAATCCGCGACATCCTCATCATCTCCACGCCCGCCGACACTCCCCGCTTCGAGCAGCTACTCAACGATGGCAAGCAGTGGGGCCTCAACCTCCAATACGCCATCCAGCCGTCGCCCGACGGCCTCGCCCAGGCCTTCCTCATCGGTGAGCAATTCCTCAACGGCGAAGGCTGCTGCCTCGTCCTCGGCGACAACATCTTCTACGGCCACGACTTCGCCAAAACTCTCCGCGAAGCCGCCACCCAAACCTCCGGCGCTACCATCTTCGCTTATCCCGTCAACGACCCCGAGCGCTACGGTGTAGTCGAATTCAACCGCGAAGGCCGCGCCATCTCGCTCGAAGAGAAGCCCCTCAAGCCGAAGTCCCGCTATGCCATTACAGGTATCTACTTCTACGACCCACGGGTCGTTGAAGTAGCCCGCAGCCTCAAACCCTCCCCGCGCGGCGAGCTCGAGATCACCGACGTAAACTCCTGGTATCTCGAACGCAACGAGCTACGCACCCAGGTCCTCGGCCGCGGCCTGGCCTGGCTGGACACCGGCACCCACGACTCCCTGCTCGACGCCTCCAACTTCATCCACACCATCGAGCACCGCCAGGGCCTGAAAGTTGCCTGCCCCGAAGAGATCGCCTACCGCCAGGGCTTCATCGACGCCGCTCAACTCCGCGCCCTCGCCGCCGCCATCTCCAAAAGCAGCTACGGCGAATACCTCCTCCGCGTCCTCGAAGAAACCGTCTACTAACCCTCTTCATTTGTCATTTCCGAAGGGAATCTGCGTTTACTCTTGCCGACGCTCTTCACTCTGAAACGATGCCATCCCAGACAAAAACCCGCATCCTCCTAACCGGCGCCTCGGGCCAACTGGGCAGCGAACTCCTCCACACCCTCGGCCCCCTGGGCGAAGTCCTCGCCCCGACTCGCGCCAGCCTCGACCTCGCCAACCCCACCTCGATTCAAACGGTCATCCGCACCACCCAACCCAACTGGATCGTCAACGCCGCCGCGTACACCGCAGTAGACAAAGCCGAAGCAGACCCAACCCTCGCCTACGCCATCAACACCGAGGCGGTCCGCACCATCGCCACCGAGGCCCGCGCCATCAACGCCAGCGTCCTCCACTTCTCTACCGACTACGTCTTCGACGGCCGCAGTCCGCGCCCCCACGTCGAAACCGATGCTCCCAATCCCATCAGCGTCTATGGTGCCAGCAAACTCGCCGGCGAACAGGCTCTCCTCGAAAGTGGCGCCCACGCGCTCATCCTCCGCACCAGCTGGGTCTTCGGCGCAACGGGGCAGAACTTCCTCCGCACCATGCTCAGACTAGCCCGCGAGCGCACCACGATCAACGTAGTAGCCGACCAGCACGGCGTGCCCACATGGAGCCGCGACCTCGCGCGCCTCACCGCACACATCCTCACCAGCACCGATCCGCACCCCGGCATTTACCACGCCGCGGGCACCGGCGACACAACCTGGGCGGGCTTCGCAACAGAAGCCATCCACCAACTAGCTCTCCGCAGGCCCACGGCTCGCCTCGCCACTATCAATCCAATTTCCACCGCAGAGTACCCCACCCCCGCAGCGCGTCCGCAAAACTCCCGCCTGAATTGCGACAAGCTCTCGCAAATCTTCGGCTGGCGCATGATGGACTGGCAGCAAGCTCTGTTCCAGGTCCTCGACGAAATCCTCGCGCAAGATGACCTTGCGCCCTGATAGTCGGTGGCTTCAATTCGGAAATGGATCGCTGCCCTGTTCACCCACTAAACTCCGCGATCCGACGAGCGCGGTAGTTTACCGGACCCTTCCTCCTGGATGGCGATTCCATAATGCAGTCCGGACAGGCAAACCGAACGAAAACTGCAGGTTCGGTGTATCGGGAGTCAGTCCAACACCGAATCCGAAGTCCAGGGTTCTACCCTTTGCGAACAGGTAGGACACTCCCATACGCAGTGTCCCTTCAACCAGGTAGGAAGCCGGGACCTCTACCCCATTCAACTTCGTGACCTGTGTAAATCGCTGGTCCCATCCCCATGTCATGGATGTCTCTGGATTGATCGCCAGCACCGACCCGAGTTGAAACCCGACAGCAGCGCCGGGCCGGTAGTGTCCCACAATCGTGGCGTTCGGATTGTTGGGATCGTTGGCTGAAACCATGTGCTTTGCCGGCAGATTTTCTGTATAGGAAAGATTGCCAAAGAACACTACGGGATCGCTGGTCTTCACGGCGGTGAGGTTGCCCTGTATGCCGTAGAATCCGGACCCCAGCGCTGTATCGCTGCTGGTCCCTACCTGAAAAGCATCTACACCGGTGCGGCCTTTGAAGCGGACGTTCGCGAGAAGGTCGGGGACCTTTCCGTGCTCGAGCGCAAGCTGCCGCGAGATGGACCCTTGAATGTCTCCGAGGCCGAAACCGCTGCTAGTTGTCGACGTGTTGTCGGCGGACACCGTCCTGCTGAGCTGGTATCCATAAGGAATCTGTAGATCGCCCTGCCATTTATGTGGAAGTCCAAGACGCATCGTAAACGTCGGTAACAGGATGTCTCGTCTCGCACGCTGCGAAGTGATGTCCCCGACCACCAGCACAGGTAGCAACGCGAAGCCATTGATCGTTACATGATCGGAAGCTGCACTGAAGTAAGAGACGGTGTTATCCACTTCCAATGTGCCAGAAGGCAGCAGCAATCCACCGCGCATCACAAGCGCCTGGTCCAGCGCCTGGCTTGCCCGCCGCTCGTCTTCGTCATAACCCGAGTTCTTTACAACGGCGGTCGTCGACGACATCGAAGCTTTACTGGCTACGACCGGTGCAGCCATATCTTTCGTTGTTGTGGCATCGGAAACCTTCGCTTCAGCTCGGACCGTCTCGTCCCTCATGGTCCCTATCGATCCTCGAGCAGTCGAAACGCCGCCGTTCAAGCGGGTTTCCAACTCCTGCACACGCTCGAGGAGATTGCGAATGATGGCATCCCGCTGCCGCATCGCCTCTTCAAGGCGCGACACTGCCACCTCCGGCGAGGCGACTGGATTCCCCGTTGCATTGTCCCCTTTTACGGCGGGACTCGAAGTCGCGCTTGCAGTCAATGTGGGAGAAACCGAATGTCCGCTCTGTGCCGCCAGCGTTTGGCAACCAAGTGCTGCAAATATCAAGCTATACAAAAATAAACGTAGTCCCACGGTGAGTCTTCCTTCTAATAGAGTGCGTTGCCTGGCAAAAATGTTTGTATATTTCTTGAAATCACAGACTCATCCGGCAGCGTACGAGCCGCCGCCGTAAGGTTCTTCTCAGCGATCATCCTTTCGTCCGGCGGATGCACCGCAAATACAATTCCGTTCTTCCAAACGCTCTTGAATCGATCCACACTCATCGTCATATTTCCAAAGCCCGGGTCCGCAATGACCACGCGGTCTCCAACGATCCCGCGGACAACAACAAAGTGATCGAAACCCTTGATGCGGATCGGCGTGATCACCGCCGTCTTCTCTTCGCCGAGTTCCTCGATCGACATATCCGTGAAGCCCTCAGCACTGTAGCCACGGGCCTGCGCAAAGCGCTTCAACTCCAGCAGTGAAAACCCTCCACGCTCCCGCACCTTCGCGGCATCCACCCGATGAAGAATCCACACCACGATCGCGGTCTCCGGCGTTTCATCCTTGAATTCGTAGGTCAGCAACGTACTTAGCGCCGCGGCTCCACAACTCATATCCCACTTCTGCCGCACCACGTTCTCGCCTCGAATCTGTTTCAAGGTGCGAATCGGCTTTGTGCCCCGATCGGACTGTTCCGCGACCTGCGCACGCAGAACAGTCCCGCTAATCCCGCAGCCTAGCGCTGCCAGCACGAATATTCGAAGTGATCGGAGCTTGAGCATTAGTGCTTTCCGTTGAGGTTGATTTGTTTAATCGTCCCTACGGTCGAGTTGATATTGATATTCAGGTTCAGAAGCACATTCACCTTCGAATTCACAGCGTTGATATTGATCAGCGAACTCAAATTCTGCTGTGCTCCTCCGTTCAGCGTCAGCGTAGCCGTCGACGTGCTGCTGCTCTGCGGCGTCGACTGCACAGCAAGTGAACCGGTACTGGTTACCAGACCCTTTGCGGTTGGCACCTGCCCTTGGAAGTTCACTACACCGTTTGTCGTATTCGCATTGACACTTCCAGCCGTAACGCGGTTCATTGCGTCATCGGTCATTGGCTTACGTTTTGATTGAGCCATGCAGGATGGCGCCAGCATGGCCAGGCCGAGAATCGCGCCTGAGATCACCAGAGTGCGTTGCATACTTCCTCCTGTTGCTGTGAAGGAGTGCGGAGGAAGGGCGGCATCAGGTGATGCCGCCCTCCCCGCTCTCTAGTGGTGCTGCGAAATGCTGTTCACCTGGTTCAACACCGGTGACGAGCCAACGTTGGTTGTCCGGGCGATGTTCACGCCGTTGGAAACCATGCTGCCAGCTGCGTTCACGATGTTCAAAGCGCGTGCATTCTGTTCGGCCGTTCCCGCAAGTGCCACGGCATAGGTCGAGTTCGAGTTCACAGTCGATCCATCCACGGCAATGTTGCCAGCCGTAGCCGTACCGATGTTTACTGCGCCCTCGACGTTGTCCACCACATGGCTGTTCTTCACGCTGCTCGAGTTACTGCTATCCGCACTGCGGGTCGAAAGCGTGGCGGAGAGCTGGTCCGAGCTGTTACGCGACCGGCTGGTGTTGTTGCTCGTCGCGGTGTTGTAGGTTGAGCTGGCGTTGTCAGTGTTGTTCACGCTGGCGGAAGAAGCGCTGTTTGCCGCATTGTTGGTGGAGCTGTTGGCTGACTGCTGGGCTGCGTTGGCGCTGGAAGAGTTCGAAGCAGAGTTCGCCGACTTCGCCGCGCTGTTCGAAGAACTGACATTCGAGTTGTTGAAGTTGTTCGATGCCGACTGCGATGCGCTGTTCGAAGCGCTGGCGTCACTGGCTGACGCGCTGCGGTTCGCGTTCGAGGAGTTGGCGGAGTTGGCAGCGTTGGACGCGCTGTTGGACGCACCCTGGCTGGCAGAGGCGCTGTTGCTGGCCGAGTTATTCGCCGCCTGGTTGGCAGACTGCGAGCTGTTGGCAGCGGAAGCGTCCGTTGCGCCGGCACTCAGGTTACCTGAGTTCGCCTGGTTTGCAGAGGCGCTTTGATTCGCTGCGCTTCCGGTGGACGAGTTTGCCGCCTGCGACGTGCTGCCCTGGGCCGCGCCGCTGAAAGCTCCCGAAGCATTTGACGCATCGCTGGTGTTGGACGATGAGCTGTTGCCGCCGCCAGTGAACCCGTACTGGTTGACTGCGGTGGGATTGGTTGTCGAGGAGGTGTTGCCGGTGTTGCTGCTGGTCGCTCCGCTGAAGTTTCCGGAGAGATTCCCGCTGCCCTGCGCCGCGCTCTGATTTGCCGCCGAGCTACCCGACTGATTCGCGGACTGCGAAGCATTGGACGCCGAGGAGGTGGAGCCGGCGGTCAGGCTGCTGCCCGAGTTGGCGCTGCGGCTCGCACTGCTCTGGTTCGCTGCAGAGTTCGCTGCCTGGTTGGAGGCTGCGTTGTTGCTGGCCGAGTTGGAATTGCTTGCCGAGTTCGCTGCCTGCGACGCGTTCGATGAAGCACTGTTCGCGGCGCTGGAGTTCGATGCGCTGTTGGTGCTGGCCGCCTGATTCGCCGAGGCATTCTGAGACGCGCCCGAAGACCTTACGTCCGCAGCCTGTGCCGCGTTGTTGGACGAGGAAGCATTGGTCGCCGAAGCATTCTGGTTGGCGCTGTTCGATGACGACGCTGCGTTGCTCGTGGATGCGCTCCGGCTCGCATTGGAAGACTGCGCATTGTTCCGCGTGCTGCTGGTGTTGTTGCTCGAGTTCAGGTTGTCGGTGCTGCTCGCCGCATCCGATGCTGAGCTCACGGAGCTTGTGTTCAGAGAACCATCAAGGCTGGACGTGCTGGAGCTGTTTTTTTGGACGTTGGAGTTCGACGTGCTATCCAGCTGGCTGTTCTGGCCACGGCGATAGTCCGACAAAGTGGAGCTCGTGGTGGTGCCCGACTGGTTGATGCTGTTGACCTGATTCACCTGCGCGCCGTCGCCGCGGGACCCGCTGGTGGTTGCGGTGTCAACGCCGCTCGAATAAACGTTCACGCCGTTTGCGACCGAGCTGTCCACTGCATTCACAATGTTGACGCCAGCCGCGCCGCTCTGCGACCCGCCGCTGAGATCGACGGTGCTGCTGCTCGTGGAGTTCGCGGTCGAATTATTTGCGGCGATGGATCCGCCGTTTTGCGCATCGGTCGCACCGGCTGTGATCCCGTCCATCTGGCGATCAGCCATTACGTGGGTCTTGCTGTGTTTTACTGCGGGTTTCTTATCAGAAGTCTGACCGTGGGCCGCGCCCCCGACCACAAGTGATGCAGCGATTAATGCACTGGAAATGCGATTCATGGAAATACTCCGGATGGTTTTGAATACAGCTCGGCCGTTCCCCCAGGAGGTGTCTCTTGGACGGCGGTCACAAACGGCGCAGAACGACGTTGCCCCATTTATGGGGGCGCGGTCTTGCAGCCAGGCGATGGCAAGTGGGGGGCTTCAGCTCGGCGAAAACGCTTACAACGCGATCAATACATACAACCGTTCAGGCGGAAGACGGGTCGATTCGTCAGCCGCAAAGAATGCCAGTTCGTACGTGAGGCCCGGTAAAGCTTCGTGTCTTCTTATCTCGGTATACGATGCACGACTTGAAGTAGATGTGTCCAGCAAAACTATTATTATTTCGCACTTTATTTATAAGACTTATGTATACTTCCGGACGATCGTAAGTCTCTACTTATCCACAAAAACCCCTATTTGCTGGGTTTTCGCACGTTGACGCCCGCAAACCTGTACGCCACGTCTCATCCTTCACTGTATTAGTTAAGGTATTAGAAGTGGAAATTGTTTTGGCGATTGACGCATTGTCTCGAGATCGGAATCTTCACTCTCGATATACCTGGCTTCGTCCGCCGCTTGCAAGGAACGATCTGGAACTGTCTCTCCTCCTCTTGTCGTCAGCGAGTACGATAGAGAATTCGCGGCACTTCGAGGAACACATTGACTCGCATACCCAAAGTTCGCATCGGCCTCTTCGGTATTGGCCTTGAAGCCTATTGGCCTCAGTTTCCCGGTCTCGAGAGCCGCCTTCGCAGCTACATCCGCGAGGTTGAGCAACGTTTGTCCGCACCCGATCGAGACATCATCAATCTCGGCCTCATCGACACGCCGGAACGTGCCCTCGAGGCAGGCCACCAGGGCCGCCGTGAGGACATCGACTTCCTCGTTCTCTACGTGACAACGTACGCACTCTCGTCTACCGTGCTGCCGTTGGTGCGACGCGCCAAGGTCCCCGTACTCGTGCTGAACCTTCAACCGGAGGCGGCCCTTGACTACACCACCTTCAACGCGCTCCCTGACCGTACCGCGATGACAGGCGAGTGGCTCGCATATTGCTCTGGGTGCCCCGTGCCCGAGATGGCCAATGTCTTCAGTCGCGCAGGCATTCCTTTCCACCAGGTCACAGGCATTCTGCACGGAGATCCCACCTGCTGGACGCAGATCGAAGACTGGATGCAGGCCGCGCAGGCGGCACATACACTCGATCATTGCCGGCTTGGTCTGATGGGGCACTATTACAGCGGTATGCTGGACATCGCTACCGACCTCACAGCCATCTGCTCCGTATTCGGTACGCAGACCGAAATCGTTGAGCTGGATGAACTCACAGGGATGCGCCAGGATGTATCGCCTGCCGACGTTGCAGAGCGCCTCGCCACGGTCGCGGAATCCCTGGACGTCCTCCCAGACTGCTCGCCGGTTGAGCTCGAGCGTGCGGCTCGCACATCGGTCGCTCTCGACCGCTTCATCGAGTTCCATCGACTGAATGCTTTGGCCTACTACTACAAGGGCACGGGTGTGGAACAGAATGAAGACACCATGTCCTCAATCATCCTTGGAGCATCTCTGGCCACGGCTCGCGGAATTCCCATCGCGGGCGAGTATGAGATCAAGAACGCACTCGCTATGAAGGTGCTCGACTGTTTTGGCTCAGGCGGGTCTTTCACCGAGTACTATGCGACCGACTTCACCGACGATGTCGTCCTGATGGGCCATGATGGGCCCGCTCACACCGGGCTCGCCGACGGGAAGACCCGCGTCCGTCCCCTTGAGGTGTATCACGGCAAGGTGGGCAGCGGACTTTCGGTAGAGATGAGTATCAAGCCGGGCCCGGTCACGCTGCTCTCAATCGCCGAGCATCGTGGCGGTGGCTTCAAATTCGTCGTCGCTCACGGCCATGCTGAAGCCGGTCCGATCCTCCAGATTGGCAACACCAATAGCCGATATCGTTTTCCGTGCGGCGCACGCGCCTTTGTCGAGCGTTGGAATGCCCAGGCCCCCGCCCATCACTGCGCGATCGGCCTGGGCCACATCGGCCCGAAACTGGAAAAGCTTGCCGCAATCCTTCACCTCGAAATCGTCCAGGTTTGCTGACCCGGCGAAGGCGGTTTTCTGCAACGGCGAACATGCGCGGTTTACTCTGCGCAACTCTCGTGAACCGCTCCCGTTGTGCGGCATGAGGTTTGTACAATCCCAGAACGCCTGATGCTGGGGCGCCAAACAAATCAGCGACACAAATTTGAACGAATCAACGCCCCTAGAGAGCAGCTTTCTTCGAAAGAGTGTTGACAGTGCGATAGCGCAATCGGTAGTGTGCTGAGCGAGCGTTCCCGCTAAGAAATTAGTTTTCTATAGAAGACGGGATCGTGCATTAAGTCGACTTTCGGAGGATCCATGCCGCACAACTTTTCAAGACTAGCAGCTTGCCTTCTCGCTTTGCTGATGACAATCGGCGCCCTGCAGGCGAGTGCCCAGACATCTTTAGGGCAAATTTCAGGCACCATCACAGACGCAAGCGGGAGCGCCGTTCCCGGAGCCGTGGTTAAAGTAACGAACGTCAATACGCAGGACGTCAGAACCTTTTCCGCCGACCAGAGTGGCTACTTCGTCGCCACCAATCTTCCGATTGGCGACTACAGTGTCGCGGCAACGAACGCCGGCTTCCGGCCAGAGAGACGCGACGGCGTCACCATTACCGCCGACGCCAAGGTCACCACCGACTTCCAGCTCAAAGTAGGCAGCGCGACTGAAACCGTGGAAGTAACCGCCGTTCAGGGCGAAATGCTCAACACCACCAGCGGCGAGCTCGCCCACGTCATCGACACCACGCAAGTCGAGAATCTCCCACTCAACGGCCGCAACTACACCCAGTTGATGACCCTTATCCCGGGCGCCGTCGTCACCAACCCCGACATCTTTGGCATTACAACCGGCCTCAACTCCACCAACCAGGTCGTCAACGGCAATCGTGCCGACTCGGCCAACCTCACCGTGGACGGCGCTTTCAATCAAGCGTCCGGCAGCAACGGCAGCTTGATCAACAACGTCGGTGCCGACTTCATTCAGGAAGTCAAAATCGAAACCTCCAACTTCTCCGCCGAGTTCGGACGCACCTCAGGCCCCGCCTTCAACATCGTCACCAAGAGCGGCACCAACAGCTTCCACGGATCGGTGTTCGAGTTCAACCGCACCAACCGCCTCGATGCCCGGCCCTTCTTCTCCAACTTCAAAACCCATCTCGTCTACAACGACTTCGGCGGCGGCGTCGGCGGCCCC
>CAZZYB010000076.1:0-11567 GCA_964658125.1 uncultured Acetobacteraceae bacterium
CCGAGAGGTGACCGCACATGCAGACCGCATACTTAGAGACTCCTACCGTCCTTGTACCTTTCTCAAACCTTCACAGCTACTCTCGTTTCGTATCACGTGCACCGGTTCAACAGGCGCCGCGAAACATCGTCTACCTAATCGGACCCTGCGCCCTGGAGACCGCGCAACGTACTGAGGTCTTCGATCAACTCGGCTTGGCCGTGTTGTACTTTGCGACGGGCACAGAATATTTCGCTCACGACCGGCGCGACGCCATGGCATGCGTGATTGCGGATATGCATCTGCCCGATATCACCGGGACGGAGCTGCAACGCAGGCTTTCCGAAGGGCAGCACCCTCCACTCATCTTTGTCGCTAAGGATTGCGATATCCGATTGACGATCTCCGCGATGAAGGCGGGAGCCGTCGAGTTTCTGACCGAACCCATCGATCAATCCGACTTGACTGAGGCCATTCGCGCGGCGCTGAGCCAGGACCGAAAGCTACGCCAAAGGAAGGCGGAGTTGAAAACTCTGCGCAGCCGCTACGACCGGCTGACACCGCGGGAACGGGAAGTCTTCCCCCTGGTGGTCGGCGGCCTGCTCAATAAACAGGCGGCTGCATTGCTCGACATCTCTGAGGTGACCCTGCAGATCCATCGCAGCCAGGTCATGCGGAAGATGGCTGCTGAGTCGTTTGCTGATCTGGTCCGCATAGCGGTGAAACTGAGGATTCCCTATTGGAGGGAAGACCGGCCCGACATGGGTCCCCATTCGCTACGTTGATCTTTTGCATTACACCCGGGGGAGTCCGGAGGCTTCCGTAACGGCTTTATGACGCGCCAATTTTTATCAAAGCCGAGTCTTGTTAGCGCGATGCGGATGGTTGATCGCCTGGCGTGGGGAGGCGATAGACGCGCACATAATCGACAACCATGCTGGCTGGAAACGGAGTCGCTGTGTCGGGATTCCTCGGCCACCAGCCGCCGACTGCCACATTCAGGACGATGTAGAACGGGTGGTTAAAGACCCACTGCTTCCCGGTCGACAGGCTGGCGGCGGTTTGAGTCGCATAAAGGTGATCGTCCACATAGAAGCGAATTTCCTGGGGCACCCACTCGACGGCGAAGATATGAAAGTCATCGCTGAATCGTGCATTGTTGGGTAGGGTATAGGCACTGCTTATCGGTTTCGCTCCAGAGTACCCGGGCCCTTGGAGGCTGCCATGCACCATCGAGGGCTCGCTACCGATGTTTTCCATGATGTCAATCTCCCCGCAGGCCGGCCACCCGGTAGTTGCAACGTCGTTGCCCAGCAACCAGAATGCCGGCCAGATTCCCTTCCCCTGCGGCAGCCTGATGCGGGCTTCGATGCGGCCATATTTCGCTGAAAAGTGGTTGCGGGACTCGATCCGCCCAGAGGTATAGGAACGCGCTTGACCATCCGGTCCGGTAAAGAACTCCTTTCGCGCCGTCAACACGAGGTTGCCCTGCTCTTGATGAAGATTAGAGAGCCGTTTGGTGTACGTCTCCATCTCATCGTTTCCGAAGCCCGAGCCATCCTCCACAATGGTCCATTTCGCACTATCTGGCAAACTTGCATCCGGGCCATTGAACTCGTCGCTCCACAACAGCGTGCGGTGTACTGCTGGTGGATTTGTCTTCCGAGTATTGCGCTTACCACGGCTTTGGCAAAAACCTGTCGGAAGAAACAGCAGGAGTGCAAAGGAGAGTGATACGCCCGGAGCACCGTACTTCAATCGCAACATTGGTTCTTTCCTTTTGTTCCCCGCGTTTGGGGTGTTACGGTATGCCGGATATTTCTTAAATAGAACCTTGGCCAGTTCGAATTCAACAACATTCAGTTGAAGGTCAGAACGTGAACCGTGCACCAAACTGGCCAACGCGCCCGTCGACGCCTGCGTAGTTGAGTATCTGGCCAAAGGTCTTGTCGGCCATGTTGGTGTCCGGGCCGGCAAGCGTAGCGCGATTGAATACATTGAAAAATTCCATTCGCAGCGTCAGGCTGTATGCCTCGTCGGTGCCCATGACGATGCTCTTATGCAGGCCAAGATCCTCAGTGGCGAGTCCAGGATTGCGCGCACCCGATTGGTAATTGCCCCCGTTGCCTAACTGCGGCGCGGATCCACCGAATGCGCCGGGATCAGCATTCTGGAAGCAACTGGTGTTCAGGTAGGGCTGGAATAACTGACGTGTCCCAGTCGTCAGCTTGCAGCCTTGAACTAGGTTGACGTAGACCGAGTTGAAACCCTGGTAGCTGTTGGTAGAGTGCACCGAGATCGGCGTGCCGGTGTTGTAGTGGAAGTCCCCATCTAGGCTCCAGCCGCCGATGAAACCGTCCGCCAATCTGCTGACTCCGTAGCCGAACATTTTGCCGCGGCCGAACGGCAGGTTGTAGATGATGTATCCCTTCACAATGTGGGTTTCATCGAAGGAGGAAATGTTTTTCGCCTCGTTCTTCAGGTCATAGATGTTCTGCAGTGAGCCGGTCCCCCCCAGCTCCTGGAAATCCGTACTGACGTCGCCATGGGTGCGCGACCAGCTGTAGCTGCCCATGAGTGAGAGACCATGTGAGGGGCGGCGCGTAACGCTAAATTGGATGCTCTTGTAATCGGCGTTGCCCAACGGTGAACCAACAGAGAGCAGCGGACCGTAGCCGGCTTGAGCCTGCGGATAAGGAGTGAGGCCCTCCCAACCCGGACCCGCGCCGCCCCAATAACCGTTATAGGAAGCTGGGAATTTTCCTGTGACCACGTAGTTTTGATAGTTGGCCAGCGTCGGCTGGTTCGTCTGAAAGGTACCACTGTGCAGGTGGTAGCTGTGACTCTGAATCCAATTCACGTCCAGCCTGGTCGCCTGGTCGAGTTCACGTTGCACACCCACGCTGTACTGCTGCACGTTGCCTGGAGTCAGCGAGCGCGGATCGACACTTACGACATCTGCCTGCGTATATTCCGGAGTCTTCGACTGCGCCGAGGTGGGATGATATCCGCCGTCCCAGTTGAAGGCGCCCTGTTGCGTCACCGGGTGAAATCCCACATTGCCATTCTGCTGATACGGAACGCCACCCCAGAAATTCATGTTCAGCGGTGTAAAGAACACGCCGAAGTTAGCCCGCATCACGGTCTTCTCCGTGAGTTTCAATGCGGCGCCAATGTGCGGCGCGTAATTGAAAAAGTCCTGGCGTCTCTCGAACGACTGGCTTCCGTCCGTAAGGTACTGATACTCGCCCATCTCGCCTGTTACCGGGTTGACCGCGTCCAGAGCAAAGTTAGACCAGTGGCCGTATTTCTCCTTGTAGGGATCGTTGTAGTCCCAGCGCAGGCTCATATTTAGGTTCAGCCGGGAATTCAAGCGAATGTCATCGCCGACGTATACCGAAAACGTCTTGCGACGGCCGTACTCGTTGTCGGGATTGTTACTTTGTGCGTTGTACACATCACCCAGCAGGAAGCTGGCGAAGGAGTTGCCCAGTTGATCGTAGCCATTGACGTCGTACCACGCCGGCGCCGTCTGTGTGGGATCGAAAATAATGGGATAGCCGCCAACGAAGGTGTTGTTGTCGGTGGCGTAGTTGAACTGCATGGCCCGAAACTCTACACCGAACTTGAAGTTGTCTCTGCCATGGCTCCAAAGCAGTTCGTCGCTATAGATGAAAGTGTTGGCTGCGTACGAGTCGTTGAACTGGCTGCCTAAGGACGAGAAATCCCATCCGTTCTGATAATTCGCGTGGCTGAAGTACATGCCGGAGTCGAAATTAATGAGGGGAAAATTGCCGGCCCCGTTGTAGCCCAAAAGCTTGCTGTCCCATTTCCCTGTCTGCGAAACGGCAATGCTGGGATTGCGGAAACGGTTGAACGTGGCGTGGACAGTATTCAACAGATTCGGCGAGAGGGTCATCGCGTCGCTCAGGCGCGCTCCGGGTGCCGTCGTGTTGTGCCAGTAGGCGTTCGCCATCGGTCCACCCTTTGGCGCGGTTGCCGACCATACGCCCCCCTGGTCGGCGTTGATACCGGGATAGTCGTCCCAGTAAAACGACCCCGCTAGGTGGTGCTTTTCGCCCAGGTGGTAGTCCATCTTGATGCTGGCCTGCGTGTTGTGGAACCATGGGTCCGGCTGATAGCCGGGACCGGCTTCGTTCGTCGTGAACGCCGACTCGGGCTTGTAGCTCTGGTGATAGAGCTGCAGAATCTGCGATGTTACATTGCTGATGCGGCTGGTAGGAATCCGGTTGTTGACGAAGACGCAACCGAACCCGCCGGGCGTGTTAGACCCGCTGACAGGCGTGACGCCCACGCTGGCGGGGTCGATGATGGCGCCTCGATAGACCGGATGCCCGCAGTTATCGATCGCCGGCGAACCGCCATAAGTGAGCACCGGAACGCTGCTGGAGAGCATGGGGCTCAGGTCGGCATAATCAACCTTGTTGCCACTCGAGTCCAGACCCATCATGGCGTCGGTGGGTACTGTGCGGGAGTTGGGACCCAGGCTCCACATCGACTGCATATAGCGTTCAAATGATACGAAGTAAAAAAGCTTGTCTTTCCTGATTGCGCCGCCGAAGCTGCCGCCCCAGTCAGAGAGTGAGTCGGCCTTATGAAGATAGGCGGCGGCATTGGCTGGGTCGGTGATAGCCGCCAGGTGATTGGACGCGCTCACTGCATCCAAGCCAGGCGAATGCAGAAAGCCGAACAACGAACCATGGATCTGATTGGCCCCCGATTTCATCTCGTACCGAAAAACGCCGCCACCGCTGCGGCCTGCGTCCGCACTGATTCCGGCGGTGTCGGCCTCCAGTTCCTGCACGGCCTCCATGGGAGGTTGCGACTCACTGATGTAACCTCCGAGCTGCGAAACGGCGGAGGTGCCGTCGATCAACACCTCTTTGGTAAATGCCATGCTTCCGTTAATGTGCGAACTATAGTCGGTGCCTTCGGCGCCGGGCACATAGGCGAAGATGAAGTTGGACAGGTTGCGGCTGCCTTGCACGTTGAGCGGAAGCTCGCTCACCGCCTCACCGTGCAGGTTGGTGGAAACAACGGAGTCTTCGGTCTGCAGAATCGGCGCCGCAACGTTTACATTCACGGTCTCAGCCGCTGCCCCAATCTCGAGTTGGGCATCTATCTCGGCAACCTGGCCGATCAGGAGGGTAATGTCCCGGCGATCCAGGGTCTTGAAGCCATTCTTCCAGTAGGTGACAGAATACTTGCCAATGGAGAGGTTGCTAGCGCGGTAGAACCCTGCGATATCGGTGGTCGCGGTATGCACCTCGTTGGTTCCGGTATTGGTAACCCGGATCTGGACGCCCGGCAGCAACGCTGAAGAGGAGTCCTTCACGGTTCCGTTGATCGAAGCGAGGTCAGATTGCGCCAACGCCGGCATGACCAGCGTGCAGGCACCGAGGACCATGATTTGCTTGTACTTTTTCAGCATGACTGCGAAGCTCCTCGCTACTATGTCTTCAAGCCCTCTTCCGTTTCGACTTCCATTTGCGGGACAACTGATCAGACCACCAGAAACGGCTGGGAGGTTTCGCGTAAGCAACGGCTGCTGGAATCGTAAGTTCAATCTCCGTACCGGAATCGATCTCACTCCAGACTGCCAACTTACCACCGGCAAGCTTGGCCCGTTCGCGCATGCCGTACAAGCCGTAATGTCCGGCGCGCCCGTCGCCGCCCAGAACATCAAGATCGATGCCCTTACCGTCATCCCGGACGCGCAGGCGAAATTTCCGGTCGTCATGGTGGATTTCGACTTCGATCTTTCGGGCCTGGGCGTGCCGAAACGCATTGCGTAGCGCCTCGCTGGCGGTTCGGTAGACTTCGTCGCGAAGAATCGGATGGAGATTTCGCGACATTCCTTCCACCTCCAATCGGAAGACCGGGGGAGGTTGACTGGTGGTCCCGTTTGCTAGTTCTTCTCCGATGCTCTTTATGGCTTCAGCTATATCGTTGGTCTCAACCGTGGAGGAGCGCAGCCCTTGTACCGCATCCCGGCCTTCGGTGATGGCTTGTTCAGCCTGGTCAATCGCGCTTGCAAGAATCTCTTTGGCTTCCTCTGGCCGGGTCGGCAGCAGATCGTGAACCGTTTGAAAACTCAACAGCAGACCGTGAAAGCTTTGCAGTAGCGTGTCGTGCAAATCCCGCGCTATGCGGGTGCGTTCGGCGAGTCGCACCTCAAGACGAAGCATGAGTTGCGTGGTCAGCTTTTGTACCCGGATGCGGAACAAGATCGTCCCCAATATTCCGATTCCGAGCGCAAAGCAGAGCAAAAACCACCAGGTTTGCCAAAAGGGTGGCAGCCCATTGGTCACTGCGATGGCGACTACGCCGGAGCCTTCGCCTGGCAGGAAATCCATTTTAGGCAGAGGCTGATATCCGGGGTCGACGAGTAGAGCGGCATATTTTTCTCCGAAGTGTGTCTTGCCCCTCCAACTCGAATCGGGCTGGATTTGCGTGAATGGCTGGTCAGCCCGAGGCTGGATCCACCAGGGCCCCTCCTGCGCAAATAGAACAATCTGCTGTCCCGGTCGCGCTCCGAAAACGTGCCCTGTTATCGGAGTCAAGCGGTCAGGGCCTCCCTCCTCCGCAAGCGGTACCTGACTGAAGTGCACGGAAGGGCCAGCGTTTGCATTGCGATCAGAACAGCCGGCGAAGAGCACAGCCCCACTGAGCGAGCACGCAATGATCAAGCAAATCTTCGAGTAGCGAATCATCTGCGCATCCTTTTAAGTCCGATAACATCCGAGCAAATGGAATCATGGCGACAACGAGCACGGTCAGAGTGCGATAGCACCAAGGGAAAAAGGACAAGTCTCACACCCATCCATGCCCAGGAACCCGAAGAAGAATGCGAAACAGGCCCTCGCTGATGTTAGGAAATTCCAGACGCGCGCGGAAGCCTCAATATAGCGGATTAAGGCACTCATTCGAGTGATCTAAACTTCGATGATCCCGCGCTTTACGCCGATCATGGCGGCGTGGGTTCGGTCGTTGGCACCTAGTTTCGCGAGAATGCTTTTGACCCGGCTCTTGACGGCTTCTTCGGTGATGGCGAGCCGATCGGCAATCAGTTTGTTGGCATTGCCGGCCGCAATCAGACGCAGGACGGTGATTTCTCCGGGTGTCAAGGCGTCATCTGTGACATGCTCGGCAAGTGCGTAGGAGACGTCAGGGGAAAGCGTCTTCTTTCCGGCGTGCACAGCACGGATCGTGTCCAGGAGTTCCCGGTGGAGGAGATTCTTGAGCAAGTAACCGCGTGCCCCGGCTTTTAGAGCCTGAAGAATCTGGACGTCTCCAGTGTATGTGGTCAGAACGATGATTCGCGCCTCCGGGAATTCACTGCGAATCGCGACGATCCCGTCAATTCCGTTCAATTCCGGCATCCGCAAGTCCATAAGCGTGACATCCGGATGGTGTGCCCGAAACTGCTGGATCGCATCGCGCCCGTTCGAGGCTTCGGCGACTAAAGTCATGTCAGAATGGACATCGATGAGTCGAGCGATGCCCTGGCGGACAAGTGGATGATCATCGACAGCAAGAATCCGAATTGGGCTCGCTTCGGCATTCATGGACCCACTCTAGCCTCCGTTCCATTATTTATCACTTCGCGGGAAACTTCCAAGTTAACCGGCAGCGAATGGAGGACCGGAGTACGCTCAGCGGAGGCTGAATGGTCAAGCTCAGAATTAAAGGGTCCGGCATCCCCTTCGCGAGGGCCTCTAGTCCGGAAGTATTGCCAAGCCAGTTACGCAAAGCGATATGGATCTCCAGCCATTCGCGAAGCTTATTGCAATCGCTGAGAGCCTGCGATAAGGGCGGCTAAGGGAAACAGTAGACGAAACTTCGCATCTTTCTATCCCATAGCCGCTACAAAGATCGCTAACCGACTACCGAGGCTTCCCAAGTGGTTGTACTGCATACCCCACGGAAGCTTCTAAGAGTCCGCGCGAAGATGTATTCATCCTTCTTGAGGGCAAGAGTATCTGGGACAGGATCGGCAATTAACCTCTCACGAACTGAACGTCCAACGAGATGGTGATTTCGTCGCCGACCAGAATTCCCCCACTCTCCAACGCCGAGTTCCACGTGAGCCCAAACTCTTTGCGGCTTATTGTCGTGGTCGCGGATACGGCAATCCGCGTGTTACCCCAGGGGTCCTTCAGAGGGGCCGTCGGGCCCTCAACATTGAAGACAACCGTGCGCGAAACATCCCTGATCTTCAGGTCGCCTTCAACTGATAATTTGCCCGCCGCAGCCGACTGGATGCATTTCGACTCAAAGCTAAGATCTGGAAACTTCTCGGTATCGAAGAAGTCGGCACTCTTGAGATGCGCGTCGCGTTGGCCGTCGCGCGTATCCAGCGACGAAGCATCGATGGTCGCCACAATCCGCGATTTCTCCGGGTGGCCGGTGTCCAGCGTCAATACGCCGGCGACTTTTGCGAACTGGCCCTTTACGTTGGAGATCATCATGTGTTTGACCTTGAACTCGACAACTGTGTGCACCGGATCGATGTTCCAGGTTGAAACCTCATTGTCATTGTTGCCTGCGCTGCTCATCGTATTTGCTCCTTTCACATTGCGAAAATTAGGGCCTCGTTGCGGGTCGACTCGAATAGAAACCAGCGGCGACGTTGCTACGGATCGATCCGCTTTCAAGGAAGGTTGGCTAGGGTGATGATGTCGTCATATGGGGTCCTCCACCTTGGGTCAATCTCAATCACAGTCCGCGATAGACAAGCGATGTGAACAGTTCAGGAGTGACGAACCCGCCGCCCCAGTCCTGATCGAAGCGCGCGGTCGGCCTTTCCGCGATCACAGCGTCCACTGAGCGGCCGCGCCTCTTGAGGGTGGCAACGCTGTCGCAGACGGTCAGTAGCATCTCTCTGAAAGCGAGCAAATCTTCACGGCTACCCGTCTCCCCGTGCCCTGGCACCACAACCGTCTCGCTATCCGCAAGCGAAATGTTCTCCGTGGCGGCCACCACAAGGCCACGAATACTGCCGCCGCTGTCGTAGTCAATGAAGGGGTAGGCTCCGTTGAACCATGTGTCTCCGGTGTGGAGCACGTTTGCCCTTGAGAAGAAGACTGAAATATCCGTGTCGGTGTGGGCCGGCGTGTGACGACGCAGTTCAACCACATCGCCGTCGACTGTAATCGTCTGCCGATGGGGAAAGACTATCGTCGGCAGGGCGGCGTTCGGCGATGGCGGAACAACAACGTCGAAGGCAGGAATCGACTGTGACGAACTCATCCTCATACGGCTGTTTTCGTGGGCAATGATGGTGGCACCCGCTTTGTTCATCCAGACATTCCCGCCGGTGTGATCAAAATGCCAATGGGTGTTTACCAGGTGTCGCACAGGCTGGACCGCTAGTTGCTCCAGCGCCTTCTGGAGATGGATTTCCGCGCTGACCAGTCCACTATCCACGGCGAGGGTTCCATCGGGTCCGGGCAGGATGAGGACGTTCCCGCCCGCACCAGATAGGAGGCTGATCCGGTTCCGAACAGGATGACGCTGGATTCGAGACCTGGAGGCGCCAGCCCACATTTGGGCGGCGCTCAGGGACGCCTTGTAGCTGAATTGAACTAGCTCCATGATTCCCCCTTGCTCGGGGATTGCCCCAGTCGCCGAAAGGCGAGGAGATCAGCGTTCAGCCGATCGGCATGCGTAAACGTCAAACCGTGCGGAGCGCCCTCATAGATCTTCAGCGTGGAGCGCCTGATGATCTTTGAATTGAGTATGGCCGAGTCATCGATGGGCACCAATTGATCGTCGCTGCCATGCACGATAAGCGTCGGAATGTTGATGGCTTTCAGATCGCCCGTGAAATCCGTTTCGGTCTGGGCGCGTATGCCGTCGTATGTGGCGACGATCGAAGCCTGCATCCCTGCAGCCCACAACGCATCACGCGCACCTTGCGACACCTTGGCCCCAGGACGGTTATATCCGTAGAACGGCAAACTTAGATCCTCCAAAAACTGCGAGCGATCGCTTAGCACGGTTGCGCGAAGTTCATCGAATGCGGATAACGGGGCGCCACCCGGATTGCTCGCCGTCTTCAATCGCAACGGCGGTATAGCGCTGATCAGGACGAGCTTCGACAGACGTTTACTGCCGTGCCTCCCGACGTATCGAGTCACTTCACCACCCCCGGTAGAGTGGCCTACCAGCATGACGTCCTTCAGGTCCAGCGAGTTGATAACTTCTGCGAGATCGTCGGCATAGGTGTCGAGATCGTTGCCAGTCCACGGCTGACTCGATCGTCCATGGCCACGACGATCATGGGCAATCACGCGATGTCCATGGGACGCGAGAAACAGCATTTGCGCGTCCCACGCGTCCGCGTTCAACGGCCATCCATGAGAGAACACGATGGGGCTGCCCTGGCCCCAATCCTTGACGTGGATACGCGTTCCGTCTTTCGTGATAACCGTATCGTTTTCCGGGCGGTGCTGTTGTGGTTGAGGTGTCGCCGGATGGCCGGTTTGCAGAGGAGAAGCCAGCGCCCGCAAGCCTACGCTCAGCGTGGCGATAGAAGCTGCACCGCCAATGATCATCTCCCGCCGGGTCATTTCCGAGAAGGAAGCCCGGCTCTTTGCGTCTTGAAAAGTCTTGCTGATCGACATTGATTCCTCCGTCAGATACTCGCTGCTTACTCTGTACCAACTTCGAGAAGCGTAACTACGTCCCGGTACAGCGTCTATCATGTGTTGCTATTAGGAGGTTCACTGCTGACACGCCTTAGCGGCCTTTTGTGGCGCCTTAATAGAAGAACCCGATACCAAAGATGCGTCAGCACGATTACGCTTTACCTTCTGTTAGCGAATGAACCCTGGGAGGAGGTTGATCGATCTTCTCGAACGATAGTTCCCGCGCTTAAGCACAATCAGAGAGGGCAGCTCATCCGATAAAACAACCATCTGGAAAATGCAGAGTTGCGTGCGAAAGTAGCGCCGTTTGCATAGCAGTAAATATGGTCCGCCAATGTCCGACCGGTTTTTGAAAGGAGCCAACACTATGAGTGATCGTCCGCCTCTCCCCCCTTTACGCAGGAGTCCGCCATCCACAAAGTGCGGCTAGCAGAAGACTCCTGGAACACACGAAATCCTGAACATGTAGCCCTCGGATACACGGAGAACTCACGTTGGCGCAATCGTGTTGAGTTCGCGACAGGTCGGGAAGAGATTATTGCGCTGTTGAAGAGAAAATGGGCCAAAGAATTCGAGTACCGGCTCGTGAAGGAGATCTGGGGATTTCACGGAAATCGCATCGCGGTGCGGTTCTGCTATGAGCACCGGGGCGATTCAGGGAGCTGGTTTCGCGCATACGGCAACGAGCTGTGGGACTATGACGTGCACGGAGGCATGCAAGTCCGGCACGCGAGCATCAACGAAATGCCCATCGCGGAATCGGATCGTAAATTCCGTTGGCCTCTCGGTAGGAGACCGGATGAACATCCCGGTTTGAGCGAGATGGGGTTGTAGGCATGCCTATCCGCTGTCAGAGATCTAGCTCGATCTCTGACAGCGGCTTTGCACAACAGATCAACACTCTTCCTTGTGGGG
>CAZZYB010000077.1:0-11509 GCA_964658125.1 uncultured Acetobacteraceae bacterium
CGTCGGCGAAGAAGCGACCGACGGAATCCACCCTGCCCAGTTCGTCCACACCGCTGAGTGGATCGCGTCGCTTCGCGCACAAGGCATTCTGGACGATCGCAACATCCAGATCCTTGGCCCGACCTTCACGGGCTCGCTCCCATCGCTTGCACAGCTTCTACAGGAGCCGGAAGTTCACGCGGCTTTCCTCCAAGGCCCCAGGCAAAACCTCGAAATTTTCAGCGGACAGGTTACCGGAAACAACGACGTTGCCTGGTTTCAATCGCAGCTCAAGCAGGCAAAGATTGCCGACCTCAACATCCTGTTCCAGAGCTTTGTGCAGGACGACAAGACCGTTCTTCGGCGCTTCTACCAGTACCTCATCGGGATCGGCTTAGGCACCGACAGGCTCGCGATCGTCTCCGAAGACGAGACGGCGTACGGCTTCTCCGCCCACCAGAAGGTCAATGAGATCCAGACTTTCTACTATCCGCGCGACATCTCGGCGGTGCGCTCCGCCTACCAGGCGCAATCGCTTTTCACCGCGTCAGCGACTGCTTCCTCGGCGGAAGACCCCACACCCAAGACCCTGAAGACCGACCTCACCGAACCCGAGCGCAAGGAGAACGACACGGTCCACAGCTATGCGGGCGGGCAGTCGGCGCTGTCGCAGGAAGCGGTCCTGCTGCAGATCGTCAGCATGTTGAAGTCGCACCAGACCGAGTTCATCCTTCTGCGCAGCAGCAACCCGCTCGACCAGCTTTTTCTCGCGCACTTCTTCAAGCTCACGTACCCCGAAGGTCGCATCGTCATCCTCGGCAGCGACCTGCTCTTCCGCCGTGAGATGGGCTCCAGCGGCTTGAACGGGGTACTCAGCCTCAGCAACTACCCCGCGCTCCCCGACATCGACGACTGGACCACCGTGGACGACCCGACCCCGCGCTCTCCAGCCAATCCGATCCATCGGGCGTTCACTCAAAACGGCGGCGAAGGGACTTACATCGCCCTGCGCGCTCTGCTGCGGTCTCCGCAATGCGTGCTCACCCCGGCGCCCGACGGTTTTCTGCCTGAATACTGTAGCCTCCCCGGCCAGCGTCCGCCAGACTATGCCGAACCCTTCTGGCTGACTTCCAGCGGCGATCCCCACACCCCGCCGACCTGGATCACAGTGCTGGGGTACAACGGCTTCTGGCCGGTCGCCGCGCTTAACGATCCGGCCTACAGCGAGGAGCGGCCGCCTTCGGCAAGAAGTTGGCCGGCGGCGCCGCTCAGCATGAAGGTGTGCCTGATCGCGATCCTGCTCTGGTCCATCTTTCACGCCGTCTGCTGCTGCCTGCCATCGATCACAGTCAAGCCCGAACACCGCTCCTACTTCGCACGGTCCGGCGACCACTCGCTTGTGACGACACGCTCGCACATCGGCATCCTTGTCGCCAGCAGCGTTCTCGTGGCCATCATTGCGACGATTGTCGCCTGGGGTTATGGATGGATGGCCGGCTTCAATGCGCCGATCCGATCGCCGCATCTTTACTTCTCGTTTCCGTTTGTCGTTTGGTTCATCGTGGCGTTCGGCCTCGTCTTCAATGCCTGGCTTGAAGTGCATCTCAACCGCCCCAATTCTGCCGCCTTTTCGATTCGCAAAATTCTGCACCGCAGCAACTGGACCATGCTGGCCAAATCAGCATTTCGCGATGCCCGCCTTCCCCTGTCGCTCTACATCTTTCTGACGGCTGGCTTGACGTTTCTCTTCTGGTTCTTCATCGACCAGCCCTTGAAGCCCGGAGCCAGGACGCTTACTTATCTGCGCTCCATGGACCTGACGACCGGCGTCTCCCCGGTCGTCCCGCTGGTCGTTCTCGCCCTTGGAATGTATGGCTGGTGCTGGTGCTCCTTGCGCGGTCTCGCGCTCTTCGGCATGGACAAGCCCATGCTTCCCTCCAACGATTCCCTGAGCATCAGCTTCCAGGAAAAGGACGGAACGGAAGCCACCTTCCAGCCCGGCAACGAAGAAAAATTTCTCACGATGCTGAGTGAGGAAGACGTCTCCAGGCCGCTCGAAGACTATTGCAGACCCTTCAACGGCAGCACGTGCCGCAGGTTTGTCGCGGTGTTCGCAGGCCTCTGGGTAGGAGCCATCTTTACCTCCGGCCGCGCGCCTCTGCGCAGCCTCGGAAGCCAACGCTACTCCGACCTCGTGTGCATCTGGATCGCGATCAGCATCGCGCTGCTGCTGGCCAACACGTGGCAGCTCGTCCATGTGTGGCTGCGTCTGCGAGCCCTGCTGTCGTTCCTCGACAAACTGCCGCTCAGACGCACGCTCCAGGCCATGCACGGCTTCTCCTGGGGCTCGATCTGGAAGCTCGGCGGCAATGTCCTCGACCTTCGCTATCAGTTGTTCTATCGCCAGTTCGAAGCGCTTAATCACCTGCAGGCCTCGCTCGAGCACGTCCCGCATGACAGCAGCCTCTTCGGTCACCGCGGCGACGGCCGCACTTTGGCCGCGCAGATCGAAGCGACCCGTCCCATCCGCAAAGCCTTCGCGGCCTGGTACGCCAAACACTGGAACGAGTGGACAGCC
The DNA here is from genome assembly GCA_964658125.1 of uncultured Acetobacteraceae bacterium. Lineage (GTDB taxonomy): Bacteria > Acidobacteriota > Terriglobia > Terriglobales > Acidobacteriaceae > Granulicella. The sequence goes on from CAZZYB010000077.1 coordinate 2,558, forward strand.
CGCGACCTCTCAACGCTGTGCGCCGTGCAAGCCAGTGAAGCGAATATCGTTGGGACCCTGATCTCAAGGTTGCTAGTTCCCGTCTGGCAGAATGAGTCAACGTCGCTGTTGCTTGGCGATGTCGCACACCCCGCACAAATTCCCCTGCATCCGGAGCAACACGTCCGCAATGCAGAGGAGACCGTCTGCCTGCTCTACCTGGGCTTCATCCAGAACATCCTGGGCCGCCTGCGTTCGCTGGTCATGGGCATGATCTGCCTGTTCCTTTCGATCGCCCTCGTCCTGCCGAGTTACCCATTCGACCCGCGGCCCGTGCTGACCGGCGCCGTCATCATCCTTTTCCTGATCGTCGGCGTAGCTGTCTTCATGGTCTACTCGCAGATGTTCCGCGACGCCACGCTCAGCCATCTCACCGACACCAAGCCCGGCGAACTCGGCTCGCAGTTCTGGATCAAGTTTGCCGCCGTCGGTGTAGGTCCGCTGGTCGGGCTGGTGGCTACGGTCTTCCCCGGCATCAGCCAGTTCCTGCTGTCCTGGCTGCAGCCCAGCCTGTCTGTAATGAAGTGAGCGGGCTTACTCCTTGACGACCTTTTCCAGATAGGCCAGGGCCCGCGGATCCTTCGCGCGTCCCAACCAGAAGATCGCTTCGCGCCGCGTCGCTGCATCTTTCGACGTGCTCGCCACCTGGATCAGCTCCGGCACACCCTGCTCCTCCGGCAGACGCGACAGCGCAAAAACCGCCGACTTCCGCATCGCCGCCTCGGGATCATCCTTGGCGGAATCACCCAGCGTCCGCACGATCCGTGGATCACCCTCTGCCTTCTTGCCCGCCATCTGCGCCAGCCAGAAGAGCGCCTGGCTCTTCACCTTCGGCGACGGCTCGTTTTTCGCCAGTGACAACAACTCATCGGTCGCCGACTTCTTCGCATCGCCTTTCACCAGCGTCAGGTCGAAGACAAGCTTCGTACGAAACGCATCGTCCTTGTCGGTGTGGAGCAGATCACGGACAGCCTCAAAACCTTCGCTTCCACGCTCATTCGCCAGCCAGAACGCGGCCTTCTCGCGCACTGTCGCCGGATACTTCGCCGCCGTAAACCCTCGCAGCGCAGCGGCCGCTTCGGGAGTAGCATGCAGCCCGATAGCCAGCACGCCGGAATCCTGCAGGCGCCGCACGCGCCGCTCCTGCACCCTCGCCATATCGCGCTCGGTGCCCGGCGCCGGAGCCTCCGCCACGCTAGCCTCCACCGCCGCAGTCAGCACCTTCACCGACTCCGCGGGACGCACATTCTCGAGCCACACAAACGGCAGGCCGCCGCCATCGATCTCGCGCTCCGGGTCTTCGACCTGCACACGTTCTACCTTGCCCGACGCCACGCGCAACAGGATCAGCGCATGCGGAGGAGGGTCGCCCGGCTTCGGCTCGCTCACGATGGTGTCGTTTCCATCGTTGCCTTCAAGCCGCACCACGTTGTCGTTCCAGTTGTTGTGCATCGGGTGGGCAACAGGGACGGAGTAGCCGATCCACGCCGCTGCCTGCGCGCCCGCAATCTCCTGCGAGAGGTTCGCACCGTTCCGCGTACTTACGTGCGCATTCGAAATCTTGGGCTGCTGCGCCAAAGCCACCGCAGATAGCACACCCGCCACTAGTCCCGCACATACCGCCGCTGTAATCCGCATCGTCGTTCTCCTCTCGCGCAGTGCGCTTACTTCAACAGCTCCAGCATGTAGTCCGTCGCAGCCGGGTCCTTCATCAGCGCCAGTTGCGACACGATCTGCCGCTTCTGGTTAAGGTCCTTCTCTCCGCGAGCAAGCTCCACCAGCTTGGGCGCATCGCGCACGATGAACAGCCCATTGATCGCCGCGCGTTTCACATTCGCATCCGCAGACGAACGGTAGATTTGTACCAGCGTCGGCGACGCGTCCTTGCCTCGGCTTGTTACCAGAATCTCAATCGCCGCACCTTGCAGCTTGGGATCGGCATTCGACGTCGCCACCTCCGTCACGATGGTCTGCGCCTGCGGATCTTTGCTGCGGCTCAGCACAAACAGCGCCTCGCGCTTCACCTCGGGCGACTTGTCCGACTTGAGCATGTCGCGCAGGAGCGGAAGCGCCTTCGCCGAATCCTGCCGCATCAGCGAGTTCAGCGCAAGGATCTTAATGTCGTCTTCGGTCGTCGTCCTGCCTTTCATGTTGAAGACCCGGAAGTCCGGGCCGTCGAACCCTTCGAAGCCCCTGCCTAAATCGATGTTCAGGTGTGCCAGCTCGACGTTTTGCTCCGCCAATCTGCGCATGCCTTCAACATCTACTTTCGAGCGCACACGCAGCACCATGCACTCGCGGTTCCACGAGCTCGACGGCTGCTCCTTGCGCAGCGCATCGCATGTGGCCCGCGCTTCATCCTTCTTATCCAGCTTGTCGAGGCTGTACGCCTTCCAATAGAGCCCCGCATCGGCGCGCTTGCCCTTGGCCGCCGCTACCTTGTCGAATGCAGAGACCGCATCGGCCCAGCGCTGCTCGTCCATGGCCTTCGTACCCTGGGCGTAGAACGAATCTTCCTGCGCCTCACCCACGCCCGTTTCGGGTGAAGCGACAATTGCGGGTTGGGTTGGCGATTCACCCAGCATCCTCTGCGCAAGCGATGTCCCGGCAAGAAGGGTCAATAGAAATAGAAGTCTTGAAATACGTTTCATGGAAGTTTCCTTTCGTACTGAAAATCTGGCGGTCTACTGCCCCACCGAAGGTTTGTCGTTGTGGTGAAGAATGCGCAGATCGAGCAGCACTCCTCCCAGGTCCATCTGCAATCGAAAGGCATCGGGAGTCTGCGCGCCGTGCGTTTCGTGTACCGTCGGCTCAGCATCAAGCGAGATCAGCACGCGGCCTAGGTCGTCGATCACCGCCGCCGTCGCCATGTCGCCATGCTTTGCGGCGCTCTGGTGATAGACCGCGTTTTCCAGCAGCAGCCGATGCACCTGTTCGCGAGTGTCCTCCGCCAAGGGCCCATCCGTATGGCTCACTTCGGTCAACACCCGCTCCGCTGTATCGAGATGCGTGGCCAGGGCCGGATCCTCCGCCACCGCATCGACAGGCGCCGTCGTCAGCGGTCCCGGATGATTGTTGTACGGCGCCGCAACCGCTTTGTGCCGATGCAGTTCGTCGACCAGGCGCTGACTCCACGTCTTCACGGCAGCAACCTGGTTCGAAGCCGTCTTCACTGGCGGAGGGCCGCCGTGGGATCCCGGCACATCGGTGACGACCGCCAGCAAAATCACCGCAGCCGCACCCGCAGCCACCGTCGACCACGCCCATACGCGCTTCGATCTCGGCGGCGCTTCGAGCACACCCAATGACCCGCGCACACGCTGCCAGCTGCGCTCCACCATGGCCTCCGACACCGCCGGTGCAGGATCGCAGCAGAACACTCGCAGCGTCGCCGCAATCTCCTCAGACTCCGCCGCCAGCACCGGATCGCGCTCCAGCCGGCGCCGCAGCCTCATCGCCTTCCACCGCGAAAGCTCGCCCAAGTGGTATGCAATCAAATCTTCTTCGCTTACAGTCTTCATCGCATCTCCTTTACCGGTTGCTGAAGGGCCCGGGGATAGATCACCGCAGACGCCGGCCGCAACGCACTCCGCAACTTCGCTACCGCTCTGAACACAGCTTGTTTTGCCGAATTGGCGGGCACTCCCAACGCCTTGGCGATGACATCGATGGGCTGATCTTCCATGTGCCGCAGCACGAACGCCGTGCGCTCCATCGGCGTCAGGTCCTGCATCGCCCGTTCGCGCAATCGCCCTGCTTCGGTGTCCAGCAGCGCCTGCTCCGGCCCGCGTTGCGACTCGGCTGCAAACCTCTCCGAGCCTTGTTCGGTCAGCAGGGGCGCTGCGTTCCAGCTCGCTTCGCGTCCGCGGCGTTCGACCAGATTGAGAGCGCAATTCATAGCGATGCGATACACCCATGTGCCGAAACCGGCAGCCTGTCGAAACTCCGGCAACTTGTTGTAGGCACGCAGAAACGCTTCCTGCGCCGCCTCTTCCGCGTCGGACTCGTTGCCGGTAATGCGCAGCGCGACACGGTAAATCGTGGCAAAGTGACGGTCCATCAGGACGCGATACGCGTCACGCTCGCCGCCCAGAACCCGGCGGATCGCCTGCTGGTCCACATCACTCATTCGCCCGATTAGACAAGAGTCCGCGGTCGCGGTTAGGTCAACTGGAAAATAATTCGGCGCTTCTACCCCGGACTCAGCTAACCCGGTATCAGCGCTGATGCCTCCGGAATTCCACCGGCCATTGTTTGCGATAATCACTGTGACAGCGAGAGCCGCTACGCGATCCGCAAGCGAGCTTGTTAACCCGCCCTTTTCGGCCTTCCCGGCTTGACCCCACCCCCATGCAGGACCTCATCTATGCAGCTATGGAATGACTATGAAGGCGTCACCCTCGAGGGCGCTTTTCCTTTGCGAAAGCTTCTTATGCCCGAGGGACGCAGCGCGTTCTTCTCCACCGTCGGCCCCAAAGGCGAGCCAACCGTGGTGCGCCTCATCGAGTGCCACTTTGATGAGGAGGAGATTCTTGCCCGTTGGCAGTGCGTCAAGGCGTTGGGCCATCCGAACCTGCTCAAATTCGAGCGCTTCGGCCAGACCGAGCTCGATGGACGCCAGGTCGTCTACGCAGTCTTCGAAAAGGTGGACGCGAATCTGGCTGAGGTGCTCGACCAGGGATCTCTGACCGTCACAGACGTGGCGCAGCTGGCGTCCAGCCTGGTAGCGGCGCTCGATGTGCTGCACACCCATGGCTTCATTCACGAGCACATAGAGCCGCGCAACATCTTCGCCATCAACAGCGTGGTCAAGCTGCGCGGCGACTGCATCCGCGAAGCACCGGAGGGAGAAGAAGGCCGCGTCGCAAAGCAGCGCGACGTGCAGAGCCTCGCAACCGTGCTGCTCCAGGGTCTTACTCAACGGGTTTCAGTCCAGGGCATTTCCGATTCCGCCTTGCCTTCGCCCTTCGGCCAGATCATCCGCAATGGACTCGATGGCACATGGGGACTGGAACAAATAAGGGTCGCCGTCGAAGGGTTTAGCGCGAGACAGCCCACGGCGCCGAAGCCGATGAATGTGCCTACCGCGAGGGTGGCCGTCGCGGAGCAGAGATCTCCCAGTGCTGCTGCGGGGCCTTCTATGGCTGCGGAGGCGCAACTCCCTCTGCGTCTCCCCGATGAGGGCCGAAACGCTGGATTTGCCCGCGCCGCCGCCCGCAAAGAGAGTTGGGGCCGAGGTCAGGGCTTCTCGCTGAGCTCCCGCTGGCTCGGTGCCGGCATTGTGGCGCTTCTCCTGCTCATTTGTGCATGGGTGCTTGTGCACTCATTGAATTCCAGCGGGAACAAAGCCCCGGAGACGGCTGCTGTGGTTTCGCAACCAGCCGTGCAACCGGCGAAGCCGATCGCCGCCAGTTCCACCGCGGCGGTTCTGCCGCGTGTCAGCCTGCCCGCACCGGCTGCTTCGCACGCGGGTTGGCGCGTGATCGCCTACACCTACAACCGCAGGTTGGACGCTGAGAAGAAGGCCTCGGATCTCGCACGTACCCATCCCGAACTACAGCCGTCGGTGTACACCCCAGGCGGTCACTCGCGGTACCTGGTTTCGATCGGCGGGGTCATGGAGCGCGATGCGGCCTATGCATTGGCCCGCCGTTCCCGCTCCCTGGGTTTACCGCGCGACCTGTTCGCACAGAATTACAGCCGCTAGCTGGTCTTCCGGTGCGCAGTGACAGACGTGGAGGCATAACCTTTAATTTCCAACCCCGGTCTTCGGCGTGAGCACACCGATGTCCATCACCCGGGCCTCATGCCCGGCGCTGACGGCCTCAGCCACGGTTTTGAAATTAAGCTCAGGATCGCCCTCAGAAACATCACTCTTTCCTGCCTTATCGCAAAGATTGTAGTGAGCTTCGACACGAGGTCCGCCTTCGCCACAGGCTGCTCGTTGATGGAGTAGGTCGGTGCACCGCCATTCACTCCAGAGTGAATCTGCAACACAACCGTGGAAGGCTTATCCGGCGGAGGCGCAGCGGAGTTCGGCGCAGGTTGCGGCACGAGCGCCTTAAGACCCTCAGGCGTCAGCGGAACAAGCACCATGAAGATGATGAGCAGCACCAACAGCACGTCGATAAGCGGCGTGACGTTGATCTCGGATGTCTGGCTTGAGTTTCCTGTGGAGAACGACATGGCAACACCTCACTGTTGAAGTGAGTGAGCGAGCGCTCGATCCTTACAACACCTCATCAGGACGATGAGGTTTACAACCGCGCCGGAGAGGCAAGGGCGGCGAAACACCCTCGTTTCGCCGCCCTTTCGAGTGCCTATCCTGCGCGTAGAACTTACTTACTGCCCAGCGGCTACACGCGGCGTAATGATGCCGATGTTGGTCACGTCGGCGGCGTGGCCGTAGCCGATAACCTCGGCAATCTTGCCGAAGTCCAGCTTGTCGTCACCCTTCACGAACATCACCTTTTCCTGCCGGGTTGCGAAAATTTCCTGCAGCTTCGGCGTGATCGCTACCTTGGCAAAGTCGCTGTCGTTGATCTTGTAGCCCGGTTCACCCGCGCCGTTCGAGGTCACCTGAACAACGATCGTGCGGTCGTTCGGGTTATCCGGCTGATTCTTCTTCGGCGGCTGTGGCACCAGGGCGTCGAGACCCCTCGGCGTGACCGGCACGATGACCATGAAGATGATGAGAAGCACCAGCAGCACGTCAATCAACGGTGTTACGTTGATCTCGGATACCGCTCCGCCTGTTCCTCCTCCACCCATTCCCATATCGAGTCTCCTTCTTTCATGCTTGCCGGCCGCACCTGGCCGGGGGCAGAAATCAAAAATTACTGAACTGTGTTGTCCGTCAAAAGGCCAAGCTGACTGACACCGGCTGTACGCACAGCATCGATGGCATCCATCACTTTGCCGTAGTTGGCGCGATTGTCGGCACGTAGATAGACTGTCTTGTCCGCGGACGCCTCAGTCTTCTTCGCCAGCGCATCGGCAACACGCGCACCGAGGACCTCAAGCGAAACCTGGTCGCCGCCCAGGAAGGTCTTGCCGTCGCGTGTGACCGCAACGACGATCGCATCTTCCTTGTTGGCGTTTTCCATCACGATGGCGGCGCTGACTTTCGGCAGGTCCACGTTCACTTTGTTGTTCAACATCGGGGTGATGACCATGAAGATGATCAGAAGCACCAGCATGACGTCCACCATCGGAGTCACGTTGATGTTCGAGTTGACCTTCTTGCCTTCTTCCCGCTTCGAAATTGCCATGGGATGCTCCGTCGTATTGCCCTGTTTGCTGGCAGGGCGAGCCATATATCTGTAAACCGAAAGAATGAAGACTTAGCCTTCTCTGCCGTGCCAGTCAGCCCCGGATACCCATTCGCTTTAGGTATCCGGAGCTTCAGGCCAAATTCTCGCGGAGAGGAAAGTCCCGCCGTTTAGCGGTGGCTCTGCTTGATGAAGTAATCGACCAACTCAGACGAGCTGTTGTCCATCTCGACGTCGAAAGCTTCAACCTTGTTCGTAAAGTAGTTGAACGTCATAACGGCCGGGATGGCGACGACCAGACCGAACGCGGTCGTGACCAGAGCTTCCGAAATACCGCCGGCAACCTGTCCGATACCCGAGCTCTTCGAGTTCGCGATCGATTGGAAGGCGTTCAAAATACCGATAACCGTGCCCAGCAGGCCGATGAACGGAGCCGTCGAACCGATGGTCGCGAGACCGCCGAGACCCTTCTTCAGCTTGGCATGAACGATCGACTCAGAACGCTCGAGAGCGCGCTTGGAGCTCTCAACCTGCTCGTCGGTGATGGAGCCGCCCGAACCGAAGCTGCGGAACTCCTGCAGACCGGCGGTAACGACTTCAGCAAGGTGCGACTTCTTGGAGCGATCGGCAACCTTGATCGCCTCGTCCAGACGGCCTTCCTTCAAGGCGCCTGCAACCCGGGGAGCAAACTCACGCGACTGCTTGCGCGCTGCCGAGAAGTACAGCCAGCGATCGATAATCACAGCCAGCGAGTAGATCGACATGATGAAGAGGATGATGACGATGCCACGCGGAATCCAGCTCATCTGGTTCCACATGCCGACGAGCGAGAAGCTGGGCGCGCCGGCATCCTGGAAGTACAGCGCGAGCGAAGAGGGTGCGTGGGCGAATTGAGAGATTTGAGCGAGAATCACGAGGTCTTTCCTCCTGGTATTTGAATCAATCTTGTGAAGCTAATCCTGGTGGTTGAAGCGTCGATGCTTACGGCAACTGCGAGAATATTTGCCGCTCATACAGATGTGCAGTTGCGTTGCATTCGGTCCACCCTTATTGCGTCGCAAGATTTAGACGCATATCAGGCAGGAACCGCGTACAGCGGACAGCCGATTGGAATCAGCCGCCGCCGTTGAGGTTGAAGTTCACGATCACCGTGGTATCCACTTCGGTGGGTTCGCCGTTCAGAAGGTAGGGCTTATACCGCCAGCTCTTCACGGCGTCGAGCGCAGCGCCTTTCAGCATCTCAGGACCGCTGATCGCCGTCAGGCTCTCAATCGTTCCCGTCTTCGAGATGATGGCGTGCAGAGTTACCGTACCCTGCATGTGGGCAGCCTTCGCAATCGGAGGATAGACGGGCTGAGTCTTCTGCAGAATCTGGCCCTGCATGACGCCGCTCGATATACGAGCAGGCCCGGTGGGCTTGGGCTTGGCTACGTTGATGACCGGAGCCGTACCAGCGCCCATGCCACCAAATACGCCACCCGCGGCGCCACCAGTGGAAGCGCCCATCCCGGCGCCGACTACACCGACGCTGGTAGAAGGAGGAGCTTCTTCCTTCACCATCTTGATGTCTTTAGGAATCTTGGTAGGCGCGTGCAGACCCTGGTCAATCTCCGAAACCATCTTCACCGGCACTACCTTCATG
>CAZZYB010000078.1:0-11495 GCA_964658125.1 uncultured Acetobacteraceae bacterium
GATGGGACCGGGGTCGGGGTCGCAGTATTTGCTGCGGCTGATCAGGCTGGCCGCGGACAAGTACAAGATTAATTTGAAGCAGCCGTTTGCTGACCTTGCTAAGGAGCAGCAGGATTTGTTGTTGTACGGGCCGCCCAAGGGTGAGGGTGGGCGGACCGGGTTTCACGGGATTTTTCGGTACCTGCGCGACAACCTGGATGAGACGAAGTCGGAGGGTTATCGCGAGTACATGATGCAGTACATGTCGGCGAGCGAGTGTCCGCGGTGCCATGGGCGGAGGCTGCGGCCGGAGTCGCTGGCGGTGACGATACCGATGGCGGATGCGATGCTGCATGCTCCCGGCAATAAAGACGACGAGGACACGGAGCCTATGGTGGCTTCGAATGCTCGGCGGGACTCGTCGATTGCGGACTTTACAGCGCTGTCGCTGGAGCGGGCGTTGATGGGCGCGCAGTCGATGCAGTTTGTGGGACGCGAGAAGCTGATCGCGGACCGGTTGCAGCGGGAGATCATCGAACGGCTGGAGTTTTTGAATGCGGTGGGGCTGGGATACCTGTCGCTGGAGCGGTCGGCGGCTACGCTGTCGGGTGGCGAGGGGCAGAGGATTCGGCTGGCTACGCAGATTGGGTCGCGGCTGCGGGGTGTGCTTTACGTGCTCGATGAGCCGAGCATTGGGCTGCATCAGCGGGATAATCAGCGGCTGATTTCCGCGTTGGAGAATCTGCGGGATCTGGGCAACACCGTGTTGGTTGTTGAGCACGATGAAGACACGATGCGGAAGGCGGATTACATACTCGACCTGGGGCCGGGTGCGGGCAAGCATGGCGGCGAAATTATGGCCGAAGGGACGCCGGCGGAGATTATGGCGAACCCGAATTCGGTGACGGGGCAGTATCTGGCGGGGAAGATCGATGTGGTGACTCGGCCTACGCCGAACAAAGCGCCGAGACTGCTGACGGGGAACTGGATTTCGATTGAGGATGCGAGTTCGCACAATCTGCGCCACATCACGGCGCATATTCCGCTGAGCGTGATGACCGTGGTGACGGGGGTTTCGGGGTCGGGTAAGAGCACGCTGATCAATGACATTTTGTACCGGTCGCTGGCGAAGGAACTTTATGGTTCGCGCGAGGAGCCGGGGCGGCATAAGGCGATTCATGGAGTGGATCAACTGGATAAGGTGATCCAGATTGACCAGTCGGCGATTGGGCGGACGCCGCGGTCGAATCCGGCTACTTATACGGGTGTGTTTACGGCGATACGGGATTTGTTTGCGATGCTGCCGGAGTCCCGTGAGCGGGGATATAAGCCGGGGCGGTTCAGCTTTAATGTGCAGGGTGGGCGATGCGAGGCTTGCACGGGCGAAGGTCAGCGGCGGATCGAGATGAACTTCCTGCCCGATGTCTACGTGCTCTGCGAGGTGTGTAACGGGCGGCGTTATAACCAGGAGACGCTGGCGGTAAAGTTCAACGGCTACTCGATTGCGGACCTGCTGGACCTGCCGATTGAGGATGCTGTGCCGATTTTGAAAGACATTCCTGCGGTGAATCAGAAGCTGCAGACGCTGGTGGATGTTGGGCTCGGGTATATCCATTTGGGGCAATCTGCGACCACGCTGTCGGGTGGTGAGGCGCAACGGATGAAGCTGGCGCGCGAGCTTTCGAAGCGGCAGACGGGGCGGACGCTTTACCTGCTCGACGAGCCGACTACCGGGCTGCACTTTGATGATGTGCGGAAGCTGCTGGAGGTGCTCCATCGGTTGACGGACCTGGGAAATACGGTTGTCATCATCGAACACAATCTGGACATTATTCGCAATGCGGATTACCTGATCGACATGGGTCCTGAGGGCGGCGAGGGCGGTGGAACGATTGTGGCGCAGGGGCCTCCCGAGGCCGTGGCGCGGGTGGCGGCGTCGCATACGGGGTTCTTCCTGGCGCGGTATTACGAGAGTGTAGGGACGCTCGCGGCGGCGGATCATCTGCCTCCGGTGGAGCTGCCGGACTTTGAGAAGAAGCCGCCGAAGCCGAAGTTTGTGAAGCCGGAAAAGAAGATGGGTGTGCCCACGGCGTCGAAGGTGATGCCGCAGTCGTCGGCTGAAAAAACGGCGGCAAAGAAAGCGGCGAAGAAGGCGCCTGCAAAGAAGTTGAAGGGGTAACACGAATGTTCAGTTCCTCGGTTGGGCACTGTCCGCTTACAATCACGCTTGACTAGACATGCACAATCTATGAGCGATCTTCCCCTGCCTGAACCGATTCGTACCGACCAGGCTCTCGACATACAGCACGATACGGATCCTGCCGAAGACCACGGCAATGCGCGGCGCATCCCGCACCTGGGACATGCGTTGATGTTTTTTGTGTTGGCAATGTCGTTTATTTTCATGACGTCGTTCGTGGTGCTGATCGCGACACATTCGTACACACCGCAGGCTGCATTGCAGCATCCAGTGGCGCTGGTGATGAGCTTGATCGTGGCGTACGCGCTGACCTTTGCGGTGGCGATTCCAGTGTTTCCGCTGTTGTGGTCGCGACCCTTTTTTGACGGCATCAGCTGGGTGTGGCGGGCGGCGCAGTTGAGGTGGTGGAAGCTGGTGCTGCTGGGGTGTGCGCTGGCGGTCATAGCCGAGGCCATTGAGGCGGTTCTGAAGACTTCCACCAAGACTGATCTGACGGAGCTGTTGAAGAGCCCGGCAGCGGGTTGGCTGACCGTGGTGTTTGGCACGCTGGTTGCGCCCGTGTGCGAGGAGATTGCGTTTCGTGGATTTCTGCTTCCTGCGCTGGCGACGGCCTATGACTGGTTGTCGCTGGACCGGACGCCGGCGGGTTTGCATCGCTGGATGCGGACGAGTGATCACACGCGGGGGGCGTTGGTCTTCGGGGCGGTGCTTTCAAGCGTGGCGTTCACGTCGATTCACGGAGGACAGTTGCACTGGGCGGGCGGGCCGCTGGCGATCCTGTTAGTGATGTCGCTGGTGTTTTCGGCGGTGCGAATTGTGACGCGATCGGTGGCGGCTTCGACGATTGTGCATATTGCGTACGATGGGTTGTTGTTGCTGCAGGTGGTTGTTGTTACGCATGGTTTTCACAACCTGAGCAAGCTGTAGGAGGGGATGCGTATGCGACTATCGAAGTCTTTGAATGAAGATAAAACGGTTGCCGCTTTGGTGAGACAAATCAATACGTCGCTGGATGAAGCGCTGGAATCGATTCGGGTCGCACGTTCTGAAATTCGCGCGAACCTGGACAAGATGGATGCCATGCAGCGGCGCGGGCGCAGCAACGGAACGCAGATTCCCTTCGGGAATGACAAGCAAAAAGGGACGAACAGGTAGAGGGGACTAAGCGGAAGTTGTGCCCCATTGGAAGGCTCCGGGTTGGGGGAGGCCTATGTGCTGGAGGACCCGGTGGACGAAGTTGCGGGCCATGGCGGTGGTGTCCTGCGGCTTGTCGTAGAGGGTGGGGATGCAGGGATAGATGATGGCTCCGGCTTCGGTGGCGGCGGCCATGTTGCGGATGTGAATGAGGTTCAGCGGCGTTTCGCGGACGCAGAGAATGAGCGGGCGGCGCTCCTTGAGGCAGACGTCGGCGGCGCGTTCGATGAGGTTTGCCGCGAGACCATGCGCGATGCCTGCGAGGGTTCCCATGGAGCAGGGGAGGATGATCATGCCGTCGGAGGGGTAGGAGCCGCTGGCGATGGGGGCACCGATGTCTTCGTGGGCGAGGAGGTGGATTTTGGCGGATGTACGACCGAGCAGTTTTTCAACGAGGGCGTTGCGGCCCTGGACTGCGGTCTCTTCGGCGAGGACCCGCATGGCGCTGGGGGATAGGACCAGGTCGACGTGGTGGACGCGGTCGTCGGCTTCGAGGGCGCGGAGCATTTCAATGGCGTAAATCGAGCCGCTGGCGCCGGTGACGGCGACGGTGAGGGTGCTCGGGCGTAGGGTACGCGGGGCCATCTGAATCGATTATCGCCGATGTGGAGATACGGCGCGGAGAGCAACTTTTTCGTCGGATTCCGGTCTAACTTAGCAGGGTTTGCTTCGCGCACGATCCGATGACAACTGCGGATTGAGAGACATGAGACGTTTCAGGAATTTATCTGGCGCCCTTGCCCTGGGTTTGTGTGTGCTCACGATGTTCGTGTGGGCGGCGCGAGCCCATGCGGCCGTCGCCGTATTGGTCGAAGAGCCGTATGGCGATTTTGCACGTGTGAATCGGGCGGGGCATTCGGCTGTGTATCTCGATCATGTGTGTGCGGAGTCGCCGACGAAGCTGCGGGCTTGCCGCGAAGGTGAGCTGGGCGTTGTGATCAGCAGATACAGAAATGTGGGCGGGTATGACTGGCTGGCTATGCCTTTGGTGGCTTATCTGTATGCGGTGGATTCAGCAGAGGACGTTCCAAACACGATGGATGCGGCTGCGGAAGCGCGGTTGCGCGAGGCTTATCGCCGGAAATATCTGCTCGAGGTGGCGCCGGATAAGGCGGACGGGACGGCTCCGGACAGCAACTGGTATCAGCTGGTGGGCGCGGCTTATGACCGGACGCTGTATGGCTTCCAGATGAAGACTACGGCGGACCAGGACGCGAGTTTTATTGCAATATTTAATGACCGCAAAAACTTCGAACGATATAACGGAGCGTTTCGGAACTGCGCGGATTTTGCGCGGGTGGCGATTAACAGGTTTTATCCTCATGCTGTGAAGCGGAACCTGTTTGCGGATGTCGGGATCACTACGCCGAAGCATGTGGGGCAGGCGGTCGCGAAGTTTGGGGACCGGCATCCGGAGGTGGAGTTTACGGAGTTTGTGGTGCCGCAAGTTCCGGGAAGCCTGCCGCGCAGCCGCAGCGTCAAGGGTGTGGCGGAGTGCCTGTTGAGTTGCCCGCGGTATGCGTTTCCGCTGACGGCTGTAGCCCCGGTGGCGTCGGCGGCGCTGGGTATCGCGTACCTGAAGAATGGGCGGTTTGAGATGCCGAAGAATGCTCCTGTGCTGGCGGTGCGGCCCCTGGATACGGAGATTACTCCAGGTGGATCGCTAGCACGGGAAGAGGCGCTGCCCATGCCTGCGGCTGTCGTGAAGACGAGCTTTACGGCGGCTAGCGCGGCGGTGTTGAGCTCGGAGTAGTTCGTTGAGGGTTGAGTGGGCCTGGTTCGTATGAGCTGTGAGCTTTGAGGTGTTGAGCTCAGAGATGATGCGTGTCTGTGGTGGGTTACGGTTGCGATAGGGCGAAGGCGATGAGGGTGAGGCCGTGGGCGTGGGTAAGGGCTTCGTGTTCTGCTACTGCTTCGGCTTCTACTTCGAGGAAGTGCGCGTCGACGGCGCAGCGGGACACTTCGGCCGTGGGTGCTTCTACGAAACAGAGCTCGCAGACGGCGAGGCGGCCTTCTTCGTTCGGCATGGGTGGACCGAAGGTGCGGCAGGGGATGGGGCGCGCGGCGTAGAGGTCGCAGGTGCCGGTTGCGGGGTCGAGGACGGGGCAGGGCTCGTCGTTCGCGAAGTCGTCGAAGAGATCTTCGTGGTGAGGTTGGGTGAAGAGCTCGCCGGTGATGGGGTTGCCGGGGAAGTCGCGAGAGAGGCGGGTTCGGGCTTCTTGTGCACGGTGGCGGATGCGGGTCGCAATGTGGGGATCGGCTGTAGCGAGGGCGTTGCGGAGACGGTCGGCGTCTAGCGTAGTGATGGGGAAGACGCCGATGCAGCACTGATGGCAGCCGGGTTTGCAGGCCATCCACTCGCCGGGAGCTTTGCCGGAGCCGGTTCCGGCGCGGGTATAGGCGTCGTCCAGGGCGGTCGTGGCGATCTGGATCAGGTCTGCGTCTGTGGGCATTGGCGTGCAGTTACGAGCCGGACGGGAGGGCGTTGCACAACGACAGCGCGAGCAAGGGATAAGCTGTGCTGCTGTAGCTGATGAACTGCCAGCCGTCGCGGTTCAGTGATCTTGTCCACCAACGGCCGGAGGAGCGCTGGTTGGCGAGCAGCCAGGATACGCCGCGCTGGATGCGAGGGTCGGTGGCGGAAATGCCGGACTTGCGCAGGACGATGATGGCCAGGCCGGTCATGTGCCCGTCGCTGGGTGGGTCGGCGAAGTCGAGTTCGGCGCGAAGCTTGGCGGCGCGGTTTCCTTTGCCCCAATCCTCGGGCGTGGCAAAATTGCGGATCGACCAGCCGCCGTCAGACTTCTGGTGCGCGAGGATCATCTCGGTGAGCTCGCGCATGTGCTTCTGATCGAGGAGGCCCGGGAGTTCGGTCGCGGCCCAGAGAAGATCTGTGCGGTCGTAGTCGCCCTGCATCTTGTGCGGCTCGCGCAAAAATTGCTCCAAGCGGTTGATCTTCGCTTCAACGGGCGAACCGCGCTGCTGCGCCAGCCAGCCGGGTGCGTTGGCGATCGCGCGAGCGGCGACCGTGGCTAGTTGATAGGTGCTGGATTCGAGCGGCGGATTATTGTCGTCTTCGATGTACCAATCTCCGGCGGGCCTCTGTAACTTGAACATGAGGTCGAGGGCCTGGGATGTTTCTGGCGACAGGTGGTGCAGGACATGTGCGTCCCAGATTGCCAGGCCTGCTGCGATGTAGACCACCTGCGATGGTTCCACGTCGGTTTGCAGCCGGGCCGGAACGACGGCGAGCTGCTGGCGGAGAGTCGAGAGGAAGAAGTCGCGAAGCTCCTTCTGAGGAGGGCCGAGCCGATCTGCCATAAGCGGACGCACGACCATGTACGAACCGTTCGTATGACAAGCGACGCATTGCCAATCGCCCGTCCATGCGCTTGCGCCCTGCTCCATGTAATCGATGGCGAGGCGGGGTGAGAAAGGGATACGCGCTTCTTCCGGCGTGGGGCGCGGGATGGTGATGTCGCGGTAGTGGTACTGGTATTGAAACGGAAGATGCCATGCCGCTTCTTTGGTTACACGATGAAGGTCGAGCGAGACTGTGTGACCTTCGTAGGTCCACATGCCGGTGATGCTGGATCTATCTGAGCTGAACTGACCCTGGTAGGTACCCTTGCCTCCGTCGACTGTGAGTTTCACGGCTTCGCTGGTGAGAGCTGAGGAATTAATTTTCAATTCGTCGTGGAGGAACTCCACGTGGAATCCAGTTGGGGCAGAGTTTGAAAGCTGGAGGACCGCGCGGCGCTGTTCCGGGCCTGATTTGAACGTGCCCTGCCAGACGGAGTCGGTTTCCTGCGCGGACGAGGCAATGCCATGTAGAGCCACGCATAGGAGGAGGTAGCCAAGCTTTTTCATCCGTTCTCCAGAGCTTCTTTTCGCTGAAATCATATCAGGACGTCGCAACTCCTGGTAAGAAGTCAATCGATTGTCTAAAGGGGATTCATTGTGAACCCAGTTTGCCCGATGAGCAAAGCTAGATGGCTGAGGGAAGCACGCGAGCGAAGATGGCGTCTACGTTGCGGAGCTGGCGGTGGTAGTCGAAGGCGTCGGCTAGTTTTTCGGGGGTGAGGAGTTTGGTGATTTCGGGGTCGGTGGAAATTAGTTCGCGGAAGTTTTTCTCGTTCTGCCAGGCGTCCATGGCGTGCGACTGGACGAGGCGGTAGGCGTTCTCGCGGGTCATGCCGGCGGCGGAGAGTTCGAGTAAAAGCTGGCCGCTGTAGATGAGGCCGCCGGTTAGTTCCATGTTCTTCAACATGCGCGCGGGGTAGACGAGGAGCTTTTCGATGAGGGTGGCGGTCTTGTCGAGGAGGTAGTCGGCGAGGATGCAGGTGTCGGGAAAGATGACGCGCTCGGCGGAGGAGTGCGAGATGTCGCGCTCGTGCCAGAGGGCGATGTTTTCGAGCGCGGCCTGGGAGTTGCCGCGAACCACGCGGGCGAGGCCGCTGATGTTTTCGCAGGTGATGGGGTTGCGCTTGTGGGGCATCGCGCTCGAGCCCTTTTGTTTGGGGGAGAAGAACTCTTCGGCTTCGCGGACTTCGGTGCGCTGGAGGTGGCGGATCTCTGTGGCGATCTTGTCGAGGGTCGAGCAGAGGACGGCGAGCGTGCCGATGTAGGCGGCATGGCGGTCGCGCTGCAGGACTTGCGTCGAAACGTCGGCGTGGCGCAGGCCTAGCTCGGCGCAGATCGCTTCCTCGTGCTCAGGCGAGAGGTGGCCGAAGCTGCCGACCGCGCCGGAGATTTTGCCCACGCGGAGATCTTCGGCGGCGGCGTCGAAGCGAGCGAGGTTGCGCTGCATTTCGGAGTACCAGAGCAGGAGCTTGAGGCCGAAGCTGGTGGGTTCGGCGTGGACGCCGTGCGTGCGGCCGATGCAGGGCGTGTCTTTGAACTCGATGGCGCGTTTCTTGAGGACTTCGATAAGGCGGAGAATGTCTTCACGGATGATGGCTGAGGCCTGAACGAAAGCAAGGGCCTGCGCCGTGTCTACGACGTCGGTGGAGGTGAGGCCGAAGTGCAGCCAACGGGCTTCGGGGCCTACGGATTCAGCGATGGTCTGTGTGAAGGCGAGGACGTCGTGGCGGGTCTCGGCTTCGATGGCGTGGATGCGCTCTACGGTGAAACTGGCGCGTTCGCGGAGCGCGGTGGCGGCTTCGGCGGGTACAATTCCTGCACGCGCGAGAACATCGGTGGCTGCGAGTTCGACGCGAAGCCAGTTGCTGTACTTTGACTCTTCGGACCAGATGCGGCCCATAGCGGGACGCGTGTAGCGAGCAATCACAAGAATCTCCTCGGAGCTGTAAACGCAGCGGCGTACCGCGCCGTCTTAGTTAGAACTCCTTTTGACAGTGTACGTTCGGTGCGAGAGTATCGGATCGCGATATAATTTGTAGAACAGGTGATGTGATGAACGAACGCAGCGCCGTTGTGAAGGCACGTCTCAGCAAGCTCGCAGAGTTTCGGTATCAGCAGCGCAGGTTTTTAAGCTTCAGCGAGACAGTTTGTGGAGAGGCCGGGATATCGGCTCAACAGTACCAGTTGCTGCAGGTGATCGCAGCGTTGCCGGAGGGCAAGGCGGCGTCGATCACGTACATTGCCGACCGAATGTTTCTGCGGCATAACAGCGCCGTGGAGCTTGTGGACCGGGCTGTACGTGCGGGGCTGGTGCGACGCGAGAGCGATGAGGACGACCTGAGGCGTTCGCTGGTACGCATGACTGCCGAGGGCGATGAGTTGCTGGAGCGGCTCGTGCTGGAGCATCTGGCGGAGCTGGATGCGAGCGGCCATGAGGCTGTGCAAGCGATGGAAGAGCTGCTGGAATCGGGAAGGGTTTTGACGGAGGTAGAAAAGAGTTGAAAGCTGGCGAAAGCGAACTGAGGGACTATACGGCTGATAGCCGTATGCTCCTGATGAGTGCTCTGGCAGTGGTTGTGGGTGGGGCCGGTGCGGTACTCAGTTGGGCGTTGTTGCGGCTGATCTATCTTGCGACCAATCTGTTTTATTTTCACCGCTGGAGCGCCTCCATCGTAGACCCGGGTGCGAGCGGGCTGGGGTGGAAGGCCGTATTTCTACCGGTGCTGGGTGGGCTACTGGTGGGGTTGATCGCGCGGTATGGGTCCGACCGCATTCGCGGGCATGGGATGCCGGAGGCGATCGAGGCCGTGCTGATGCGGGGCGCGAAAATTTCTCCGAAAATTACTTTGTTCAAGCCTCTGGCGACGGCGATTGCGATCGGTTCGGGCGGGCCGTTCGGTGCGGAAGGTCCAATCATTATGACCGGCGGCGCGGCTGGATCGCTGCTGGCGCAATTGCTGCAGATGACCGATGCCGAGCGCTCGGTGATGCTGGTGGCGGGTGCGGCTGCGGGTATGTCAGCGACGTTTCTTGCGCCGTTGGCGGCGATCCTGCTGGCAGTAGAGCTGCTGCTGTTTGAGTGGCGCCCACGGAGCCTGGTGCCGGTAGCTGTGGCGAGCGTGACGGCTGCGGCGCTGCGGCGTCTGTTGCTGGGCGGCGAACCGATCTTCAAGATGGCTCCGATGACTGCGCCGGTGAGTCATGAGGCTCTGCCTGCGGCGGTGCTGGCGGGACTTTGCGCGGGACTGATGGCTCTGCTGCTGACGCGCGGCGTGCATTTTTTTGAGGGGCTGTTTGAGCGGCTGCCGATTCACTGGATGTGGTGGCCGGCTATCGGTGGGCTGGGTATCGGATTAGGCGGGTTGGTGTACCCGTCGGCGCTGGGTGTGGGCTATCCGGTGATTCAGCGGATGATCAGCGGTGACATGGGATGGGGCTTGGTGCTGGGTGTTGTGGTGGTGAAGAGCCTGATCTGGACGGAGTCGCTGGGGTCGGGAACGTCGGGCGGTATCCTGGCTCCTCAATTGATGATTGGCGGCGGTGTGGGTGTGGCGCTGGCGCATTTTCTGCCGGTGATGCAGCCCGGCGCGTGGCCGCTGGTATGCATGGCGGCGGTCCTGGCGGGTTCGATTGGCGCACCGCTTACGGCAGCGGTGATGGCGGTTGAACTGACGCATAACAGCGGCTTGCTGCTGCCGCTGCTGCTGGCTTGCGTGACGGCGTACGGGATGTCGGTGCTGCTGCAGAAGCGGTCGATATTGACGGAACGGCTGGCGAAACGTGGATACCATTTGAGCCGCGAGTATGGCGTCGATCCGTTGGAGACGGTGCTGGTTGCACAGGCCATGCATACGAGCGTGTTCGCGCTGCCCGCTACGGCGACACGCCGCGATGCTGCGGACTGGCTGCGCAAGATGGAAGAGCGCGGCGCCGAGGCGTGGGGGCATTGGCAGCGTCTGTTTCCGCTGCTTGAGGAAGATGGACGGCTGGTTTCCGTGTTGACGCGCACGCAGATGATGGCGTCGGCGCGGCAGAGCGATCTCGATGCACTGCTTGCCCTCGATGGGAATGCGAAGCCGCAGACCGTTGGCCCCGACGACACGTTGCGCGCGGTCGCCAACAGCATGGCCGCGACAAAGCTGACGCGCTACCCAGTGATCGATGCGGACGGAAAGTTTGTGGGGATTGTGACGATCGAGGACTTGCTGACTGGTCGCAGCCGGGAGCGTTTGCGGGAGAACGATCGCTCGCGCGTGCTGCGGATGCGGTGGCCCTTCAGCGAGGCACAGCCGCCCGCGGTCACCGAGAAGGCGGTCGAGGCGGAGAATGTTGCGGCGCTGGATGGAATGATGCGGGACTAACCCGTGACGCCGAAAAGCTGTGACATTTCCTGATGCAGGAAGCCGCGGCCGGGCTTGTAGGGCTGCACCCACTTGCCGTCGATGACGAACTGCGGGATGGCCCGCTTGCCGACGTTGGCGAGTACCTGATCCGCGGCTCCGGGTGTCGTTTCGATGTCGACTTCGGTGTAGGGGATTTGATGCTTGTCGAGGAAGCGCTTGGCTTCGCGGCAGTCACGGCACCATGCGGCTGAATAAACGAGGAGGCCCATAAGCTTCTATTATCTCCGAATTGAATGCCTACTGCTCATGGTAGTTGCGCATGAGTCCGCCGTCGATGACGTAGGTGGAGCCGGTGACATAGCCGGCTTCATCGGAGGCAAGGTAGGCGACCAGTCCGGCCACTTCTTCCGACGTAC